>CANHIR010000032.1 GCA_947461015.1 Bacteroidota bacterium
CTTTGTGACCCCGTCAGGATTCAAACCTGAAACCTTTTGATCCGTAGTCAAATACTCTATTCAGTTGAGCTACGGGGCCATTCCGTTTCCTAGCTAGGCTAGAAAGGGGTGCAAATATAGCCCAAAATCCTATTTTACCAAAGTATTTGAGGGTTTAATTCGCTTTAATTTACTAGTAATGCCATCTCACAAAGGCCTCAATAGCAGCATATTTGGTTAATCCCAAACGGGCATATAAATCGGCTGTATTGGCGTTGCGAATTTCGGCTCTTTGCCAAAATTCTCTAGCATCTGTTCCTTGGAAAGGAACACTGTCTTTTTGTGACTGATGTATGAATATACCAAAGCGTTTTTTCATTACTTGGTCAGGGCTCATGGGTACGGCCATCTCAATTTCTGAAATATCCCATTCCTGCCATGCACCTTTATATAACCATACCCAACAATCTTTTACCCATTCGTCACCAGCTGTTTTTAATCGGCGCATGCTTTCAAAAATAACTTCCAAACATACTTTATGTGTACCATGCGGATCGGCAATGTCTCCTGCACAATAAATTTGATGTGGCTTTACCTTTCTTAGTAATTCCATGGTGATTTTAATATCTTCTTCGCCCATTGGTTTTTTATCTATGGCACCAGTTTCGTAAAAGGGTAGGTTTAGGAAATGATAATTGTCTTCTGCTATACCTACATATCGGCAAGTGGCTTTGGCTTCGCATCTTCTAATTAAACCTTTAATGGCCCTGATTTCATTTGTATCTAATTCGCCTGCTTTTTTACTTCCTAAAAATGCGCGTGCTTCTGATAATATTTCATTGCTCTTTTTATTATCTATGCCAAACATGTCTTCAAAACCTACCGCAAAGTCTAAAAAACGGGTTACAAATTCATCGGTCACTGCTATATTACCGCTGGTTTGATAGCCAACATGCACTTCATGTCCTTGATCGTGTAATCGCATAAAGGTTCCTCCCATACTAATAATGTCATCATCGGGATGGGGAGAGAAAATCATAACACGTTTTGAACTTGGAGAACTACGTTCTGGGTGTGCTGGAATGACTGCATTGGGTTTTCCCCCTGGCCATCCTGTAATGGAATCACGCAACATGTAAAACACTTGTAAATTAATATCATACACGGATTCCTTCAATACCAATAAATCGGCCAAACTGTTTTCTTTATAATCGTCCGCTGTTAAACTCAAAACAGTTTTGTCTAATTTCAATGCCAATTCAATAACAGCTTTTTTTATCATTTGAGGTGTCCACTCATTGGTGCCAGTTAACCAAGGTGCTTTATTACGGGTTAATTCTGCTGCTGCATATTCGTCTACAATGAAAGTACAGTCGTCATGGTTTTGTAATACACTTGCAGGGATTTGTTCTGTAACATCACCTTCCACCGCTTTTGCTACTATCTCTGCTTTATTTCCCCATGCCAATAAAACAATTTTTTTCGCTTTCATGATACTACTAATACCTACTGTAATTGCTAATTTTGGTACTTTATTTAAATCATGCCACTCGTATAAATTAGCCATCCTTGTTTGATGGTCTAAATGAATAACTCTTGTTTTTGAATGGAAGCTAGACCCAGGTTCGTTAAAACCAATGTGTCCGTTTTTGCCAATACCTAATATTTGTAAATCTATTCCACCAATTTTTTCAATGGTTTGCTCGTAGGCTACACAACGATCTTTTAATTCATCTTTATTCCATGCTGAATTAGGCAAATTAATATGCTTTGGATCAATGTCCACATGATCAAATAAATGACGATGCATAAAACTCCAATAACTTTGGTAAGCATTTCTTGGAATAGGATAGTACTCATCCAAATTAATCGTAATTACATTTTTAAAACTTAAACCTTCCTCTTTATGCATGCGTACGAGCTCCTTGTATAAAAGAATTGGGGTTGCACCTGTTGCCATACCCAATACACAAGGTAAGTTTTGTGCTTGCTTCTCCCGAATGAGTTTGGCAATTTGTGTTGCCAAAGCATTTGATCCTTCTGTAGGTGTCTTGTAAATTTTTACGGGAACTTTTTCAAATGATTCTAACATAGCAATCTTGTCATTATTTAATTATAAATATACAAAAAAACGCTCTTTTTAAGGGAGCGTTTTTGTATTTAATCTACTTTATTAATTTTAATCATGTTGGTAGGCAAGTGTAAATGAACTGGGGTACTACCGGTGTTCACAACAATATCCTCTTTCTTAACAAATTTGTTGTCTTTTAAAACTTGAATTTGATCGGTAATAATACGGTCTAAGCTTTCTTCTTTATCATAATAAAAGGCTTTCACCCCCCAACTTAAACTCAATTGGTTTACCAAGCTTTTTTCTTTCGTGAAAATAAATAAGGGAGATTTTGGACGAAAACTGCTTAACATAAATGCAGTATAACCGCTTTGTGTTGTTCCAACTAAGGCTTGTGCATTGGCGTCCTCTGCTAGGCGACAAGCATTGTAACACAATGCGTCACTCACAAATGAAGGAGAGTGTGGCTGCGGCTTTAAGTCTTCTGATCGGTTATAGTTATATCCATATTGTTCCACTTCTGAAATGATTTTTCGCATGGTTTCAATCACCAATACTGGGAATTGGCCAGTTGCTGTTTCCCCACTTAACATTACTGCATCTGCACCTTCAATAACGGCATTTGCAACGTCTGTAATCTCAGAGCGATTTGGCTTTACTCTGTCAATCATAGACTCCATCATTTGGGTAGCTACAATTACAGGTTTTGCTCTATGAATACATTTTTTGATAATCTCTTTTTGGATCAATGGTATTTTTTCTACTGGTAATTCAACCCCTAAGTCCCCACGCGCAACCATAATGCCATCACTTGCAACAATAAGATCTCTAAGGTTTACGATTGCTTCAGGCATTTCAATTTTTGCAATTATTTTAGCTTTGCTTTTATGCTTGTTTAGAATTTCTCTCAACATATCAATATCAGCTACTCTTTTTACAAAACTCAATGCAACCCAATCCAATTCTTCTTTGATTATAAATTCAGCATCAATTAAATCCTTTTCCGTTAAAGCGGGTAATGAAATTTTAGTATCTGGCAAGTTTAATCCTTTTTTGGATGATATTATACCGCCCAAACTAACCACCACTTTTACATCACTATTTGCTTCAACACTTTGAACTTTTACTTCAATCTTGCCATCATCAATCATTATAGTATTTCCTACCACTACATCACCAGCTAGGTTGGGGTAGGATACATAAATTTTTTCCATCGTACCAATGCACTTCTCATTTGTTAAGGTAAGCACATCGCCCACTTTAACTTCTAAACGATTATTTTCAATTTCACCTACTCTTAATTTAGGACCTTGTAAGTCACCTAAAATTGCTACGGTACATCCTAATTCTTTATTAATACCACGGATATTATCAATGATTTTCTTTTTGTCTTCATGGCTTCCATGAGAGAAGTTTAAACGAAATACATTCACGCCTGCAATCACGAGTGCTTTTAATTGATCGTAGGTTTCGCAAGCAGGACCTACGGTGGCTACAATTTTTGTTTTGTGATGTGTTTGTTTTAAATTTTGTTCGCTCATTACTTAATTGTTATATTTTTTTTCTGATTTTCTATGTTTATTTTAACTAGCTAAGATTTTTACAATCTTTAACCATTCGTCCGAAATTTTTTGTTTTGCTTTTACTGCATTGTCAAGCGGTGTGTATTTCATTTTATTGTCTTCAATTCCCACCATAACATTATGGGTACCATTTAATAAACATTCAACTGCATGATAGCCCATGCGACTTGCAATTAATCTATCTAAACAACTTGGAGCACCACCTCTTTGAATATGTCCTAAAATACAAACACGAATGTCCGCATTGGGTAAACGTTCCTTTAAGAAATCACCCACCTGAGTACCTCCTCCAAATTCGTCTCCTTCTGCGACGATAATCAAATTCACTAATTTTTTTCTCTTTTCCTTTTCAGCCAAAGAACTTACCAGTGCTTCCATATCTGTTTTAGATTCTGGAATTAAAATATTCTCTGCTCCAGTTGCTATGCCACTATGTAAAGCAATATAACCAGCATCACGTCCCATTACTTCTACTACAAATAAACGATCATGTGCATCAGCTGTATCTCTAATTTTATCAATGGCTTCTACTGCAGTATTTACTGCTGTATCAAAACCAATAGTGAAGTCACTTCCTGCAATATCCTTATCTATGGTTCCAGGTAATCCAATACAAGGGATATCAAATTCGTTACTAAATTTTTGTGCGCCTTTAAAACTACCGTCTCCTCCAATAACAACAATCCCGTCTATCCCTCTTTTTTTAAGGTTATTATATGCAATTTGACGTCCTTCTGTGGTGAAGAAATCCTTACTTCTAGCTGTTTTTAAAATGGTACCGCCTCTTTGAATAATATTTCCAACCGATCTTGAGTCCATTTCAAATATATCATCTTCAATCATACCATTATAACCTCTTGTCACTCCAAATACGTCTAACCCATGGTAAACGCCTGTTCTAACTACCGCCCTAATTGCAGCATTCATACCTGGGGCGTCGCCACCTGATGTTAATACTGCAATTTTGGTTACTTTTTTAGCTGACATAATTATTCAATTGTACATTAATGTATTGATTTACAATGGTAAACCAATTGACTATCTTCTAAACGGAGCCCCAAATTTAATCAATTGACATCAAATTTCAACGATAACGTTAACGATGTGGGTATTTTTCTAATATTATCCAATCGAACGTTAGTTTTTTATTCCTTATTCATCCAAATTTCATTACTTGGATTCGAATAATGATTAAATTCATTCAAATTTTTTATATGAAGAAAATATTTAAACTATCATTTTTTGCCTTTTTGATGACCCTTACATTTACCTCATTATTTTCGCAAGAAACTGCAGGTTATCAGGCTCCACCTAAAGTAATTGCCGATTTATTATTAGCCCCACCAACACCTTCTATAAGTGTGAATGGTTCCGCTAAATATATGTTGGTCATGGAAAGAAATTCTTATCCAACTGTTGAAGAGTTGGGACAACCAGAGCTAAAGATTGCGGGATTAAGAATTAATCCATTAAATGCTTCTTTGACTAGACAAACTTATATTAATCGTTTAGTGTTAAAACAAATAGCTACTGATAAAGCGTTAGCTATTAAAGGCTTGCCAAATAGTTTAGCTGCATTAAATCCTACTTGGAATCCTGCCGAAAATAAAATTGCATTCTTTAATGTTTTAGCAAATAGCGTAGATGTATATGTAATTGATATTGCTAGTTTAACATGTAAAAAAATAAATACGGCTTCGGCCAATTTAGTTTTAGGGAATACATTAATATGGTTGGACGATGCGAATGTCATGTATAAGACCAATGTGAATGAACCTGCGAATGTTGCTAAAAAACCAATTACGCCTAAAGGACCCACAGTACAAGAAAATTTAGGTAAAGTGGCACCTAGTGTAACTTATCAGGATTTGATTAAATCTCCATTTGACGAATATTTATTTGAATATTATACCACTGTTCAATTGGTTAAAAATAACAATGGTGTTGAAACTAAAATTGGTAAACCATCTATTTTATCAAGTGTAACAGTTTCACCAAATAAACAATACTTTTTAACCCGTACTTTAAATAAACCATTTTCATATTTAGTAACTACATATGGTTTTGCTGCAACTGTTAATATCACCGACAATAAAGGGAACTTAGTCTATAATTTGGCCGCTTTGCCTTCTTCAGAAAATACGCCTTCGGGATATGACAATGTTCAAAATATTGCACGTGGTTTTGATTGGAGAAATGATGTGCCAGCAAGTATTGTTTATGCAATGCCTTTAGATAGTGGCTTCATTAAAAAGAAAGTGCCTTTTCACGACGTAGTTTATGCTTTAGACGCACCTTTTAATGGGGCGCCTAAAGAACTGTTTAAAACTGAAAATAGATATAGTAGAACCAGTTGGGGCAATGATCAAGTAGCATTGGTTTCGGAACAATTACGATCAAAGCAGCAGTATAGAGTTAGTTTATACAATACCAAGGCAAATACCATTAGCACTTTGTATGAAGGCAATAGCACCGACTTATACAACAATCCAGGTAATCCTGTAACAGAAAAAAATAGTTTTGGCGAGGAGGTAGTTGCGGTTTCAAAAGACGGTCAAACAATTTTATTTAATAATACAACTGGCGCTTCAACTAAAGGCGATTTGCCCTATTTGGCAAAATTTAATTTGCAAACCAAAAGCAGAGAAATAGTGTGGAGATGTGCTGAGGATTGTTTTGAATATGTTGCCGATGTTTTGGACATCAACAATTTAAAAGTAATCACACGTCGTGAAACTGAAAAGGAAGTTCCTAACTATTATATTAGAACTGGAAACGGTTTGGTGCAGTCTGGTCAACTTACTCAGTTTGCAAATCCATATGCTGGTATGGAAGGCGTTACCAAAGAAAAAATCAAGTACAAGCGTAAAGACGGTATTGATTTGACGGGAGATTTGTATTTGCCTAAAGGGTATAATAAAGAAAAAGATGGCCCATTGCCTAGTTTAATTTGGGCTTATCCAAGAGAGTTTACAAACGCGGCAGATGCGAGTCAAATTAGAGGTAACCAACATAAGTTCACCATGCTTTCTTGGGCTTCCCCTGTATTTTATGTAACACAAGGTTACGCTATTTTGGATAATGCAGAAATGCCAATTGTGGCAACTTCACCAGATAAAAAACCGAACGATGATTTTGTTAATCAATTGAGTTTAAATGCTGCTGCAGCTATTGATAAGTTAGTTGAAATGGGCGTTGGAGATAGAAATAGAATGGCAGTAGGAGGGCATAGCTATGGTGCTTTTATGACAGCGAATTTATTGGCACATACTAATTTATTTAAAACAGGTATTGCGCGAAGTGGAGCTTATAATAGAACCTTAACTCCTTTTGGTTTTCAAAATGAAGAGCGTACATTTTGGCAAGCACCTCAACTTTATTTAGGGATGAGTCCATTTGCATTTGCCGATAAAATTAAAGCACCACTTTTAATGACCCATGGTGAAATGGATGATAATACCGGCACCTTTCCAATTAATAGTGAGCGTTTATATGCTGCTATTAAAGGACATGGTGGTACTGCCCGTTTTGTTTATTTACCTTATGAAGCACATAGCTACAGAGGTAAAGAGAATGTGCTACATTTATTGTATGAGCAAGGTCGTTGGTTAGACAAGTATTTGAAATAGATTTTTACTACTTATACCTAAAAAAGGGTTCATCTTTGCAGATGAACCCTTTTTTTATTTTTAAAGAAGATAAAAGTTGATTTTGAAAAAATCCCGTTCTTATTGTTTACTTTCTAAATCGGCTAAGTCGTTAAATGCAATCTCATATTCCTTATTCATGGAACGTATTAATGCATTTTTATCGTGATAGGATTTTTCAATGGTTTGAAACTTAGTTACATCGGAATAAATTGTAGGATCGGCCATTTGTAATTCAATGTCTACTTTTTCTTTATTCAAGGTTTCAATATTGTGTTCTAATTGTGTTAATGCTTTTTGTAATTTTTGAATTTGCTTTTGCAAGTCCTTGTCAATTGGACCGGCTTTCACTTCGGGGACAATTAACGGCTCAGGCTTTTTAGCGGCTACAGGAGTTGCTTTTGAAGCACCCGCTTTGGCTAGTTCTGGATTAGCAGCTTTTTGTTTTGCCATACGTTCTTTCCAAGCTACCCATTCGGCGTAGTCACCTTTGAATTCAATAATTTTTTCGTCTTCAATTTCCCAAATCTTATTTGCTGTCTTTGAAATAAAGTAACGATCGTGACTTACTAAAATAATAGAGCCATCATATTTAGTTAAAGCGTCAGCCAATAATTCAACAGTGGCCATGTCCAAGTGGTTGGTAGGTTCATCCAACATTAAAAAGTTGGCTTTACTAATAATGGTTTTAGTCAATGCAACTCTGGCTTTTTCACCCCCACTTAAAATTTTAATTTTCTTATCAATCTCATCCCCTCCAAATAAGAAGCAACCTAATAAAGCGCGCAATTCCAAATCAGTTTTTTTGGTACCACATTCTTGTACTTCTTGTAAAATGGAATTGTTTAAGTTTAGCGATTCTAATTGGTGCTGTGCATAAAAACTTTCGTCTACATTATGTCCCCAAATACACTCACCTTCAAAGCTTTCCATGCCTGCAACAATTCTTAATAAAGTAGATTTTCCTTTTCCATTCGCACCAATCAACGCAATTTTATCACCTCTTTCAATTTCTGCAAATGCATTTTCTAGAATGGTAAGGGTAGGGTATGTTTTGCTAATTCCTTTTAGGTCTACTAAAACCTTGCCTGGCGTTTTATCAACTGCAAAATTGATTCGAATATTTGGTCTTTCTAATTGAACGTCCTCGATAACATCCAATTTGTCCAATCTTTTTTGAATACTTTGAGCTGCGGCTGCTTTAGAAGCTTTTGCTTTAAAGCGTTCAATAAAACGTTCTTGTTGACGAATATAATCTTGTTGATTTTCAAAAGCACGTTGTTGAATTTCTATTCTTTGTACTTTTTCTACCTCATAATATTCATAATCGCCAGTGTAAAAATTTAGTTGTTGTTGGTATACCTCAACAATTTTATTTACCATTTTATTCAAGAAGAATTTATCGTGACTCACAATAACCACACTTCCTTTATAATGTAACAAATACTTCTCCAACCATTCAATACTTGGTAAGTCCAAGTGGTTGGTAGGTTCATCCAATAACAATACGTCTGGTGCTTGTAAAATCATTTTAGCTAGTAAGACGCGCATTCTCCAACCTCCACTAAATTCTTTATAGGGTCTTGCTAAGTCCTTTGTCGTAAATCCAAGTCCATGTAAAACCTCTTCTGCTTTGTGGTTAATATTATAGCCATCTAACACATCTAACTCATGTAATGCGTCGGTATATTTAATAAGAATGTCGTTGTCCTCTGGGTTTGCTTCTAAATCAATACCCAATTGCTCAATTTCTTTTTCTAGTGCACGTACTCGCTCAAAAGCACCCAAAGCCACCTCTGTGATGGTTTCATTGGTGTCAAAACTTAATAAATCCTGGTGTAAATAGCCAATGGTTGTGTCACGCCCTTTTTCTACGGTGCCTTTGCTTGGTGTATATTGACCCACCAAAAGTTTTAAAATGGTTGATTTACCTGTTCCATTATAACCAATCAATCCAATGCGTTCGCCTGGTTGTATGTGCCAAGTGGCTTCACTTATAATGGCTCTTGCACCAAACTCAAACGTAACATTTTGTAATCCTATCAGCATATTTTATTAAATTCAGAGCGCAAAGTTAGCCTATGAATGGGCTAATTATGCATATTTTTGATAAAATTCTTGAAGATGAAACGCTTTTTAGTAGTATTTACTTGTTTTTTTATGTGGGCTTGTTCACAAAAAGCCTCAAAACAGGAGTCGTCAAGTTATTGGCATTATCAACCCCAAAATTACAATGCACAAACCGATTATAATGCTAAGCAAATTGTAAACGGATATCAGGATTTACTTAAAGGGTTTGCATATAGAGACACGCTAAAGATGAAAGAAAGTAGTATTGGTTTAGCAAAGCTTACAGATTCTTTATCAAAGTTAATATTGAGCACAGATAAAAATATTCAAAAAAACTGGGAAAATAGTTTACAAAATATAGGGGCAGAATTGCAAGGTGTTTTTGTAAGTAATGCAGAAAATAATTCAAAAGAATTAAAAATGTCAATGAACATGACTGGCATTCAAATTTTAGATCTGCTTTGTAATATTGGTTATAAAGAAAGTAGTATATACATTTTTAATACCAAAGACGAACAATTTGAAGATGGACTAATTTGGTTTGGAAATCAGAAAATGTCGTCAAATCCATATGAAATGCAAGTTGGAAAAGAAATACAAGCAAGTAGTATTTTGCAAGAATTAAAATAATACAATTTATTCCTTCGGTTCAAACTTCATAACAATTTTATTATTGCTTTTTATATTTGGATTAATATAAAACTCGTCATTAATAATTCCATCTTTGACAATCATTAAGGAGCTATTTGCTGGGGTGGTTGTCCCTGTTTTATTGGCAACCAAAATAATAGTATGCTCCTTGATTTTATCATTAAAATGCAAGTCAAAATGGATTGGTTTAAAACTTAATTTAACGGCGCCTAACAAAAGAACATTATTGTCATAAACCGAAATACTATCATTGTCAAAACTGCCATTGTCAATAAGATCAATGCCAACCATATTTTTATTTACAGTTATTTTTTTGAGTAATTTATTATCTCTACTTATGAGTACCCATGGTATTTGTTGAAAGGATTTCTTTACTAGTGGTGCTGTCTGAAAAACCTGCTTTGGCGTATCTTTTAAAATTTCTGGCAAGGGTGAAATGAATGGAATAGAGGCTTTGTTCACTGCAATTACTTTTGAAGTGTCTAAATTTTTTATTTCCTTTGAAATAACTATTTTTTTATTATCAAACTTATTTTCTTTTGCAATTTTTTGTTTGTTCTCTGTTTTCATACCAACAAGCACCCATTCTTTTACTAATAAAACTGTTCCAGATCCACAATCACCTGTCCCTGTTAAATTATTAGACATATAAGTGCCTTGTAAAATTTCTCTTCCATTTTCACTAAAATAAGAAAGGTGGTTGCTCATTAAACACGCCTGTGTATTTGCAGACAATAATAGTTGTTCAAACCTGGTTTCAATAATATTTACCAATTGAACTTTATTAGTGACAATAACTGTTGCAGTTGCTTTAGCAGATAATTTTGAAGAAAATTTGGTAAGGGTAGTTGCAGTATAATCTTGCTTTCCATTATTTTGAATATATATTTCATATGGGAAAGTAGCCCCATTTGAATTCGTGTAATAACCCACCCATTTACCACTCAAATTTTGCGCTTGAGCAGAGTTTAAGATTCCCATAAATAGTATTAAAAACAAGGATCGATACATAAGGCAAATCTATGTATAAATTGTACTCAAAATCTAAGAATTCATCAACCACTATTTTTTGTTATCTTTACGCCCATATTCAGCTATAAAACATGGTTCAAATTCAATTTCCAGACGGTGCAGTGCGATCCTACGAAAAAGGGATTACTGCTTTAGGTATTGCTAAATCTATCAGTGAAGGTTTGGCTAAAAAAGTGTTAGCAGCTTCGGTAAATGGTGAAGTGTGGGATGCCACGCGTCCTATTAACAGCGATGCCGCATTAAAATTATTAACCTGGGACGACAACGAGGGTAAGAATACTTTTTGGCATTCTTCTGCGCATTTATTGGCGGAAGCGGTTGAACTTCAGTTTCCTGGTGCTAAGTTTTGGGTAGGCCCAGCATTGGAGAAAGGGTTTTACTATGATATTGATTTAGGGGGTAAAACCTTAAAGGAAGAAGATGTTATTATTTTAGAGAAGAAAATGAACGAATTGGCGAAACAAGCCAATGAATATATCCGTAAGGAAATGTCCAAGGCCGAAGCCATTGCTTATTTTACTGAAAAAGCCGATGAATATAAATTGGATTTATTGTCTGGCTTAGAAGACGGAACCATTACTTTTTACACACAGGGTCAATTTACAGACCTATGTCGAGGACCACATATTCCAAATACTGCTGCAATTAAAGCCATTAAGATTACGAATATAGCAGGCGCATTTTGGAAAGGAGATGAGAAGAATAAAATGTTAACCAGGGTGTATGGTGTTACATTCCCGAATCAAAAGGAATTAGACGAGTACTTGTTAATGTTGGAAGAAGCAAAGAAAAGAGATCACCGTAAATTAGGGAAAGAACTAGGCATTTATACCATGGATGATGATGTGGGACCAGGACTTCCTTTGTGGATGCCCAATGGTACTATCATTATTGAGGAATTAGAAAACTTAGCCAAAGAAACCGAGGAAGCTGCTGGCTATAAGCGTGTGGTTACGCCACATATTGCTAAAGAAAGCATGTATATCACTAGTGGTCACTTGCCGTATTATCAGGATAGTATGTTCCCGCCAATGGAATTGGATGGCACTAAATATTACTTGAAAGCAATGAACTGTCCGCATCACCATAAAATATTTGATGCAGAACCAAAGAGCTATAAGGACATGCCACTAAGGCTTGCAGAGTATGGTACCTGTTACCGTTATGAGCAATCTGGTGAATTGTTTGGTTTAATGCGCGTACGTTGTTTACACATGAATGATGCGCATATTTATTGTACGAAGGAACAATTTGCTGCGGAGTTTCGTGCGGTGAATGAAATGTATTTGAAGTATTTCAAAATTTTCGGCATTGATAAATATGTAATGCGCTTAAGCCTTCATGATCCAGCTAAATTGGGTCAGAAATATATTAATGAACCTGAACTTTGGTTAGAGACCGAAGCCATGGTGCGTGCAGTATTAATTGAAACAGGAACTCCATTTGTGGAAGTGCAAGATGAAGGTGCTTTTTATGGCCCTAAGATTGACGTTCAAATTTGGAGTGTGATTGGCCGTGAGTTTACTTTGGCAACCAATCAAGTGGATTTTGCACAAGGAAAACGCTTCAACTTAAATTTCACTAATAAGGACAACGAGCCTGAGACTCCGTTAATTATACATCGTGCACCATTGGGTACACATGAACGCTTTATTGGTTTCTTGTTAGAGCATTATGCGGGTAAATTCCCGGTTTGGTTAGCACCTTTACAGGTTAAAGTTTTACCCATTAGCGATAAATTCATGCCTTATGCACAGGAAGTTTTTGCGGAATTAAAAAAGGCAGGCGTTCGTGTTGAAATAGATGATCGCAATGAAAAAATAGGTAAAAAAATCAGAGATACCGAAATAATGAAAGTGCCGTATATGCTGGTGATTGGTGAGAAAGAAGTCGCTGAAAGCAAGCTTTCTGTTAGACGTCAGGGCAAAGGTGACCTTGGAATGTTGGACAAAGCTGCGTTCCTAGCACAAGTAGTGGAAGAAATTGCAGAAAGAATGGCGCCCGAAGCATAACAATGACTATCTTTACTAACATAAACAACGTTTTAAAAATTAATGGCATTACCGAACAGAGGACCCCGTTTTAACCCAAGGTTTCAAAGACAACAAGAACCAGAGCATCGTATTAATGATCGTATCAGAGTTCCAGAAATTAGATTGGTTGGTGACAATATCACCGTAGGAGTTTACAACACACAAGAAGCGCTGAAAATAGCTGCAGACCAAGGTTTGGACCTAGTGGAGATTTCTCCAACTGCCAATCCTCCTGTTTGTAAAGTTATTGATTATAAGAAATTTCTTTATGAGAAAAAGCGTAAGGAAAAAGAGATGAAAGCGAACTCAAAACAATCTGAGATTAAAGAGATTCGTTTCACACCAGGTACCGATGATCATGATTTTGACTTTAAAGCAAAACACGCCGAAAAATTTTTACAAGACGGTAACAAAGTAAAAGCCTACGTTCAATTTAAAGGTCGTGCAATTATGTTCCAAGATCGCGGTCAATTGCTTTTATTAAAATTCGCTGAAAGATTAGCAGAAGCTGGTACTTTAGAAAGCATGCCTAAATTAGAAGGAAAGAGAATGTTTGCCATTTTCCAACCTAAGGCAGGTGGTAAAAAGAAGCCAACCACTTAATTATTACAAACTTAAATCAGCTAAAATGCTGATTTTCAATAGAATTTTTGTCAAAAGCCACATTTTATGTGGCTTTTTTGTTTGAATTATTGTCTACTTACACTACCTTTGCCATCCATTTCCCACAAGGCTCAACAAGTGTCTCGCCCGTGCAAGACCGCCAGTAGGGAGTAATCGATAAGATTATAATAATGCCAAAAGTAAAAACTAACTCAAGCGCAAAAAAGCGTTTTAAAGTTAC
>CANHIR010000033.1 GCA_947461015.1 Bacteroidota bacterium
ATTTCAATTGAAGCAATTATACAAATTCACAGTTCAACTTTATATGACGTTTATAGTATAGGTTTCCTGCCAGGATTTACTTATATGGGTATTATAGACGAAAAAATTAAAATCGCAAGACACGATAAACCAAGAACTAGGGTGCCTGCCGGGAGCGTTGGTATTGCAGGATTACAAACTGGTATCTACCCTACCAATAGTCCTGGAGGATGGCAAATTATTGGAAAAACTCCACTAAAAATATTTGATCCCAATCCAACTATTTTAGCAAAGTTTAATGTAGGTGATCAGGTTCAATTTTATCCAATTACTAAAAATGAATTTGAAACATTAAACGAATACAATTAATTAAAATGTCAATCCAAATTTTACATAAAGGGTTATCGGATACCATTCAGGATTTGGGTAGGTATGGTTATCAGCATTTAGGTATTCAACCCAGTGGATGCATGGACACTTTGTCTGCAGCACTTGCCAACTATATTTTACAAAATGATACGCATGCACCTGTGATTGAATTACATTTTCCAAGTAGCCAAATTCAATTTTTAGATGACCATATTATTTGTATTACTGGTGCAAACTTTGTTCCCTTACTTAACAAAAAAAGTATAGCATTACACGAGTCCATATCTGTACAAAAAAATGATATACTTTCCATGCTTCAACCAATTGAAGGTAACATTGCCTATATAGCTATAAAAGGAATATTAAACGAACCTAAATGGTTAAATAGTTATGCAACTAATGGAAAGCGTTTAGAAAAAGAGGATATTTTACATTTTTCAAAAAGTTCCACTACCCCGCCAATAAATAGTAAAGATGTGGGCCGCAATATAGCCTTCATTGCTGAACAACTGCAAGGACATCTCTTTAGCAATAATAGTCCTATCCGTTTTATTCCTGGACCAGCTTGGCAGGATCTGCGTGAAAATGCGATACATGATTTAATCAAAACTTCATTCTCTATTACTTCACAAAGGAATAGAATGGGTTACCAATTAAAAGGACCAGCGCTAAATTTAAATGTTCCAAATACATATTTGTCAAGTGCAGTTACAAGAGGCACCATTCAATTATTACCCAATGGTGACCTAATTGTTTTAATGGCCGATCATCAAACCATTGGAGGTTATGCAAACTTGGGTCAGATAATTTTGGTAGATTTACCAAGGTTTGCGCAAATGAAAACAGGACAACCCTTTAAATTTAGTATAACCAATTTAGAAGAAGCACAAACATTATATCAAAAAATGTATGCACCATTTAAGTATTGATATTAACTGTGATATGGGAGAAGGTATGGGAAATGAATCCTATGTCATGCCATTTATAAGTAGTGCCAATATAGCTTGTGGAGGACATGCTGGAAATGCTGAAAGCATTAAAAGAACCATTGAAATTGCACAAAAAAATAAAGTAGCTATTGGGGCACACCCTAGTTATAATGATAGAGAAAATTTTGGCAGGGTTTCTCAATTTATCTCAGTGCTTGAATTAGCCGAACTCATAGCAGACCAATATTATCAGTTTGAAAAAATTGCAAATCAATTGGGCGCACCTATCCATCACGTTAAATTACATGGTGCCTTATATAATGATTGCGCAAAAGATGCATTACTAAGTAAAACATTTATACAAACCATCCAAGCCATTGATCCAACATTAATTATTTATGGGTTAAGTGGAAGCTATACCATTCAAGAAGCCATCATGGCTGGTCAACCTTTTTATAGAGAAGCTTTTGCGGATAGGACGTATCAAAATAATGGACAACTCACTCCAAGATATTTAGACCATGCAATGTTAGAAGAAACTGAACAAGTGGTTAATCAAGTAACTACATTCATTAAACAAAATAAAGTGGTTAGCCTACAGGGAGACATCATTGATTTAAAAGTAGATACCATTTGTATTCATGGAGATGGTCCAAATGCCATTCCATTTTCAGAAGCCATTTTTGAAGCATTAAAAACCAACCATATTGAAATTAAAAAATACTAATTCTTTACCTAGCCTTCCATCTTTAACCGGAGTAAGTTTAGGTGCTGCTTTTTTAATGGCGAATTCTTCCATTGGTCCAGGTTTTCTTACACAAACTTCTGTATTTACTCAGCAATTAGCGACCAGCTTTGGTTTTGTAATTGTCATCTCCATTTTATTAGACTTAGGGGCACAAATTAACATTTGGCGATGCATTACTTTAAGTGGAATGCGTGCACAAGAAATTGCCAATGAATTAATACCTGGTTTGGGAAATTTACTTTCTTTATTAGTGATATTAGGCGGCTTTGCTTTTAACATTGGGAATATTGCGGGTTGTGGCTTGGCACTAAATATATTAACAGGCATTTCCTTTGAACATGGGGCTATCATAAGTGGCATTATCGCAATTATTATATTTTGGATTCAGGAAATTGGAAAGATGTTGGATGTGATCACAAAATATTTAGGCGTCATAAAAATTGGACTCACCCTGCTAATTGTATATGCAGCCCACCCTCCCATTTTAGACGCGGTGCATCATACTTTTGTTCCTGAAAAAATTTCACTTTTGGCAATAGTAACCATTGTGGGTGGTACGATTGGCGGCTATATTACCTTTTCTGGCGCGCATCGACTCATTGATGCGGGGATAAGTGGACCAACCAACATGCCCTTTGTTATTAAAAGTGCAGGAACTGGTATTATGATTTCATCCATTATGCGATACATTTTATTTTTAGCTGCAGTGGGAATTGTGACAAAAGGAATACACTTGGATCAAGACAATCCAGCTAAAACTATTTTTGAAACTGCAGGAGGAAGATGGGGACTTTTTATTTTTGGTATCGTATTATGGAGTGCCGCCATTTCATCGGTGATTGGCGCTTCATACACCTCTTTTAGTTTTATAAAACACTTAAATTTAAAAGTAATTCATCACGAAAGAACAATAATTAGTTGCTTTATCATTTTTACAACTGCTCTTTTTGTAATCATTGGCAAACCAAAAGAGTTACTTATGATGGCTGGACTAGTAAATGGCTTTATACTTCCTTTTGCATTGGCCATAATGCTCATAGCTAGCAGAAAATTACCCATACTCAAACAATATACCTATCCTATTTGGATTCAACTAAGTGGCTGGCTGGTAGTGCTTGTAATGGGCACGATGAGTGTGTTTGCTGTGATAGAAAAAATAAATGGAAAGTAAACTTGTATTTTAAAAAGGAGTTTTATTTATTGTCCGTTCCTACATCCAACATATCCATTTTATTTTCCTTAGGCTTAAATCCAAAATTATACCTCAAGGACAAGCCCCATCTTCGGGAATCATTTTCTCTATACCCTATTGCATTTTGAGATCCTTGACGCAGGGTGAAATTATTTTTATTTGTAAATAAGAAGTCATTGTAGCTTGCCGTTACAATTAATTTTTTCTTTAAAAATTGTCTATTAATAGAGGTATTTAAGGACCCAAAATCAGATAATTCATAAAATTGCTGCTGTCCGCTTAAACGCCAAAATCCATTGAGGGTAATGGTTGAAAGCCCATCCAACTTAAGCGATTGAAATGTAAAAAATGTCCAAGTCCCTTTATTAAATGTGATCGGTTTCCCTTCGTAGAAACCATTGTAATCATTTCGGTTGTATTGAGATCCAATAACAGCAAAAAACTTTTTGCCAGGAGGGATTACACCCACTATTCTAAAATAAGTTTCTCTGCTTTTTCCTAAGTTGTCATAGGTACGATAGCTAATTTGTTTATTGAGTGGTGATTGATAAACCACATTCGTAAAAATGTCCTTTGTTTCATTTACCCCAAAAGCAAATAAAGGCTTATCATCCACACTAATATTGGCTTCATAATTATTGGTGAACTGTGGCTTTAAATTTGGATTTCCTACCTCATATAAATAAGGGTCAATGTACTTTGCAAATGGGTTTAAGAAATCATAAGATGGCCTGCTAATGGTTTTACGATATACTAAAAATGCGCGCACTTCATACTCCATAATTTTAAAAATCTTTCTACTTAAGTATACATATGGAAATGCATCTGTTCTATTAATTGAAAAAGTGGTGTCCTTGGGTAGTAATTGATGCCCTTGCATAATAGTTTGTTCAAAACGCGTACCTACTTTTAAAATAACGGGACCCCAAGTTTTTGCTCCTTGTACATAAGCAGCATTAATTTGCTCGGTGTATTCAAAATTACTGGTTCTAAAAGGATCGGGACTCGTAAAATTTTGAACCGTTTTGGTATAAATAGAACGGTTTTTAAATTGCAGCGTAGATGTCTTAAAACCCGCTTCTGTACTCAATCCAAATAGTTTCTTTTTATAGTCAGATTGATAAGTAAAATAACTTCTGTCATTCCCAAAGGTTCCATCTCCTCTAGATGCATTGCTATTGCTTAACAACAAATTATTATAAACTTGCTTGGTATTGCTTTCAGAAAAATTAAATGCAAAATCATTAATCCATTCTCCACCTACCGTATCCAATTTATACTTTGCCCTAAGGGATTGATTGATAAATTTATTATTTGAATTATTTTCTACTAAAGAACTTAATTCGCTTAAATTCTTATTTAATGATAAAACTTTTACTATAGATGAATTTATAGTACTGTTGTCCGATTTATTTTGACTTAACCTGCCATCGTAATTAAACTCCCATTTTTCACCAAATGTTTTGCTAAATCCATAACCCAAATTAATGGAATGATTAGGTGAAGTCGCTCTTGCATTTTGTCTTAACAAAGTATCCAGTGTTACACTTCTATCCGAATTGGTGATGGTATACCCGTTATTATTACTATACTGTGCATTCACGTATGAATTTAGTTTATCATTGTTATTGGCCAAATTAAAGCCAATAAATTGATTCCCATACACACCCTGCGCAAACCCTGTATTCACCGAACCATTGACGCCCAACTTAATTCCTTTCATTAAAACTATATTCACAACACCACCTCCGCCCGAGGCATCATATTTTGCTGAAGGGGTTCTAATTAATTCAATTTTTTGAATAGCATTGGGTGGTAAGCTTTTTAAAAGAATGGCAATATCTGCTGGACTCATTTTTAAATCTCGTCCATTAATTTGTATCGCTGCTGGCGACAATCCATTTAAATATATATTGCCATCCTGATCGGTAAATATTCCAGGCGTTTTCTCTACGGTTTCATAGGCATTGGTACTGCTTGCAGCCAATGGTTCTGGATCCACCACAGACTTATCGTCTTCCTGACGTATTAATGGCTTGGATGACTTTACTACCACTTCATTTAAAGAAGTATTGGTTTCTTTTAAAATAATACTTCGCGTATTATTATTGGTAAAACTAAATACTGTATCTGAAATTTGATAGCCTACCCAACTGGATCTAAAATAATATGTTTTTGTACTGTCTAAAATAAGGTGCACCATGCCTAAGGAATCAGTGGCACTTCGACTGGCTTTTTGTAAATTAAATGACTCTTTATTTTTGCCCTTTTCATAATAAAAAACCATTGCTAAATGAAAAGGCTTCCCAGACTTGTCTATTACTTTTACATTTACACCTGTCCTTTGGCTAAAGGCTTGATTTACAGACAAAAGCGTCAATAATACCAATATATATCTTAGAAACTGATTCATTTAGTTAACAATTGCATTTTATGAGGACGCAAAGGTAACCAAAGAACAAATTAATTAGGCATAAAGTTGACAAAATCAAGTAAAACAGGTTAAAATGAATATGATTATCGTTATTCCAGAAGCAATAGTCTATTCAAGTTAATATGATTTAGTGATCATCGCAATTAGATACAAGGTCGAGTTCCTGGTGGTTTTCATTAAGGGCATACCAAAAATATAAAACTTTATGGGCAGTATTAAAGGGTTCTGCATACTCTTTATACTTGTAATTTATCTCCCACTCCTTCACACCTCCATGAGAGGAACATGCCCCTGATCCTTTTGCTTGCGACTTCCAGTCATCACAACATACAGCACCAATTCTTTTCTTTTCTACATTGTAAGATAGGAACCCAATTATGAAGTAAGGTATTAAAATAAAAAGCGCCGATTTAATTTCAGAGATCTTATACTTTTTTATTGCTAAACGATAAAGTGCATAAAGAAAAAAAATGGTAACTCCGCAAGCCAATAATTGTAATATGGAATAAGAGAATTGAGACATCGCATTTATATTGAGTGTTAAGAAGCAAAAAATACGAGTGGAGAATAGCGGGTTCGAACCGCTGACCTCTTGCATGCCATGCAAGCGCTCTACCAACTGAGCTAATTCCCCTGAGGGGTACAAAGCTATGATATTATTTTATCTTTGAAATAAGACGTATTAATATAATGATCAATATAATTAACAATATTACAATGGCCCAATAAAAGCCAATGTATTCACCAGAATTATCTTTTTGAGCATTCGTAATTCTATTTAAGGCAATTAAATTCTGAGTCTGATAAAGATCCTTGAAATTAGAATCTGCTTGCAACTTAACTAAACTATGATTTTGATAGATATTAAGTTCTTTGATTTGAGTTGAACTTATATCTAAATCTTTTAGACTTTTTAAATTACTTATATCAAGATTAGTTAATTGTAAATTATTTCGACAATTAATTAATTGCAAATTATCTGCAGTACCAAATTCAAGATTAGTTAGTCTATTATTGAAACAAATAACGCTTTTCAATCGATTATTAATTTTCAAATTAAGTTTAGATAATTCATTGAATGCTACCCCCAATATTTCTAAATTCTTATTACTATCAAGATTCAATTCTGTTAAATTATTGAAATTACAATAAAGAAATTTTAGTGAAGTATCATTTGATAGATTAATAGAATTGAGTTTATTTGACGAGCAATCTAATACCTTAAGCAATCTGTTACCATTAAGATTGATAGTTGTTAAATCATTACCGCCACACCATAATTTTTCTAAATGAATATTATTACTTAGATTTAAATTTTTCAATTTATTAAGTTCACAATATAAATTTTCCAAATTTGAAAAAACCTCAATACCTGTCAAATTTGAAATATTTGAACTTGTCAAATCTAAAGATTTACAATTCTTTACCTCATCAGTCACTTTTAATTTTCCATCCTGAACCTTATCCAATCCAATTTTTATCAACGCCTTTTCGAAATTTTCATCTGGTATACTAACAACTTCCACATTCTTATTTGAACAAGAAAATAAAAGAGTTGAAATTATTATTGTTAAAAATAATTTATTAAAATATGCTATTCTTTTATTCATATTGACAGTTTATAATATTAATCTCAATTTAGGAATAATTTCAATATAAATAATTTACAATATGTTAAAACTGCAGATAAATTGGCTTTATTGCGTCCGCTTGTTTAAACTGGATGGCAATAAAAATGCAAATAAATAAGTACAGGATTTTAACGACCAAAGGCGTTTGAACTAAAAACCTTTTATACCACTCCTCTATTTGTGATGGTATAAAATGTAAGAAAAATCCAATGCCTAAAATGACAAATACACTAAAGTAGTTGTTAAAGAACTCCTGGTAAGAATAAGGTTTGAATTGGTTGACTATTTTATCAATTAATAACCAACTGTTTGCAAAAGTGGTGGACCTAAAAAAGATCCAACAAAAACATACAAAATGGAAGGTGATTAAAACACCAATAATTCTAACAACCCAATTTTTGGGAATGAATTTACCTGTTATGTTATTCCAAATTTTATCTACTACTAGCGCCGTTCCATGCAGGCCTCCCCAAAATATAAAGTTCCAACTAGCCCCATGCCAAAAACCACCTAATAACATGGTAATGATTAAATTTATTTTGGTTCTAATTTTTCCTTTTCTATTTCCACCCAACCAACGTATGTATAAATAGTCCTTTAGCCAACTTGACAAGGATATATGCCAACGCTTCCAAAATTCAGTGATGGAACCGGATTGATAGGGCGATAAGAAATTTACATTAATCTCAAACCCAATCCACTTGGCCATACCAATGGCCATATCAGAATAACCTGAAAAATCACAATAAATAACCATTGCATAGCCATAGACCGCCATTAAACATTCAATGCCCGTATGCATGCCTGGATTATCAAAAATGACACGAACGAAATTGGCATTGATATAATCACTAATAATTACTTTCTTAATCACGCCCGCTGTAATAAGATATAAACCCTCACCCACTTGCTGCTTGGTTACAAAAGGCTTTTTTTGTATCTGTGGTAAAAAATCTTTTGCCCTCACAATTGGCCCCATCATGAGTTTTGGGAAAAAGGACAAGAAAAACAGATAGTCAATGAATTTATTTAGTGGTTTTACTTTATTATCGTAAACATCTAAAGTATAGCTTAGATTTTCAAAAGTATAAAATGATATACCTACCGGCAATGCCAGTTTAAAAAAATTAATGTTTGAATGACTTACATCATTCATGATACCAATGAAAAAATCCGTGTACTTAAAGGTAAAGAGCAATAAAAGGTTTAAAAAAATACTTGTCCAAAGCATTAGCTTTCTTTTAAAGCCTACTGGCAAAATGTATATGTAATTACTAAGTTTAAAATCAATAATGGCTGCTAAAATAATGAACCCTACATACCAATTACAGGCCTTGTAAAAAAAGTACAAAGAAAAGAAGGTTAAAAAATAAATTCTTGCTTTGTTTGTTTTTGAAAAAAGAAAATAAGTCATTAGGAACAAACAAAAGAAAAATAAGAAGAACCCGCTATTAAACATAAGCGGATACTTTTCATTATACAATAATGATTCAAATAATCTTTTAAAATCAAAATCTTGCATTTACTTTATTCTATTGTTTTCATAATGACTTTTGGAAGCCAGTATTTTATTAAATATTAAATTAGCTATTTTTTTGGCTCCTAAATAACTTAAATGGGTGTAATCCATTGCGGCGAGTTTAGGCTCTTGCTCTGCCCAATTTATAATGGTATTTTCTCCGCCCATGGATGTATATAAGTCCCAAAAAGCAATTTTATTTTTTTTGGCAATACCTCTTTGTGTTGAAACCATAAATGGAACCGCTGGTTCTGTGATCCAATTCCCGTCTTGATTATAACCCATATCACTTGTACTAATTAATAGAATTGCAGTATTGGGGTAAGCAATCTTTAATTTTTGGATGAGTTTATTTTGCGCATTCTCGTACCAAGTAAATTTTTCTTGTCCATGTGCCACAGCATTTAATCCATAATGCACAATGATTAAGTCGTATTGTAGATACTTCTCAAACCCACTCATCACTGCAGGGGTGACTTTATTGGTTAAGAGTCCAGAATTTCCCCTAAATCCATAATTGTCTAAATAGATTCCCGAGGTATCCTCAATACTTACACCATATACTGGCAATTGATTGTCACCAATTGCTACTTTTAGGGAGCTTACTGGAAATGTACTAATCAAAGTCTCATTAATTAAGTCATTATTATTAATCATTATCTGCTGACTAATATTATCCTTAGTGACAGATGCATAAGCATTACCAGCACCATTTTGTCCAGTATATATTTTTACTTGATTAAAACTACTCCCTTTTTTTGCAGAGAAACTTGTTGCAGATGCTCCTTTTGAATAAAACACATGACCAGACAAGCCTAGCAGTGTATTATTAGGGCTATTCACGAAATTTTGATCGGTCCAACTACTGTTGGAACTAAAATTAATTGTACTATAGTTGGCTTCCACTATGGACTGCATTGGAACAAAACCTACCCCATTTCCTCCGTAGGTTTCCTGAAATCTTGACCTTAACTCTCCTGTTATATAATCGCCTTCGATAAAGGAGTCTCCAAAATAAGCTATTCTCAATTTTTTCTTTTGGGACTTTATTGCATTTAATTTTTGAAAAAAATGTACGATTGAATGATCCCCGTCTAATCCATAATCTGCAATTAAAGTTAAATCCGAGGGTTGAACATATTTCCCATTTATTTTGGTAGAATCTACTTCCACTAATGGCAAAGGCAGTGGCTTGAATGGTTTTCGTTTTTTTATGTCTGAAAAAACATCAATGTTTTTAAGTTTTATCCATTTAATAGCACTTAAGTTGACATAAGAAAGCCCTATCAATAAAATGATAACAGAACAAAGAATGATAATGGGCGCAGACGATTTATCTTTCATCAAATAAGCAACTTTTTCAATACTACTTTAGCTAATCACATTTTAAAGTACCCCTTGTTTTTATATTTTTTAATGCTTTCGCATAATCAAATTTTTTGTAGCCTGTGTAGTTAATTTTTTGTAAAAAAGAATAATAATCCTGACTAGGATCCTTGTAATTTTTGTCTTGCCATACTTTATAATAATCAACGCAAGCCTGCCAACTTTTATAAGTTATGTAGGTTTTAGTTCTTCTAAACCCAAATAAATTGTGTTTAGATTTATAAATTTTTGAATTAAAATGCCCCGATTCAAAAATAGCTTGCTTCAACACCACATCAGCATTTTTTATTCCAATGCCTTTCATGTAACAATACAGTTTGGTTTCAAACTCAGGATCAACTTTAAAGCTGCTAAACAGCACAACCATTAAAAACAAACCAACCCAACTGCTATACAATTTCATACTCAATGTTTATTACTTCTTCTCTTCCTTACTACTAATTAATGCCATCATTTGTTTTAAAGTCTTATCCATCCCGTCTGCACTGCCGTCCAAGAAAATGACGTTGCCTTTACCATATTCTGCAAAATTTTTAATTGCCTCTGTCCACATGCTAAATAAAATCACATTGGTATCTAAGTTTGCCTGTTTCATTTCCTCCGCAGCTTCGCTCATTCCTTTTGCTACTTCTTGTCTAAATAAGGCAACTCCCTGTCCTCTTAATTGAGCAGCTTCCTTTTCGGCCTGTGCGGATATTTTAATCGCATTTCCTTCTGCCTCAGCTGCTTTTGTTTTAGTAATTAACAATGCCTGTCCTTCATTTTCGGCAGCTGCTTTTAAGTTATTACTAGCCACCACCTTACTCATACTATCCATTACTTGTTGGTCAAAAGTGATGTCATTGATTTGCAAATCTTGCAAATGATAACCCCACTCTTCTAAACTATGATCAATTTGATCTTTCACATAGTCTACAATTTCTCTTCTTGCAGTTAATACTTCAGCTTGCTTTTTAGTAGCCACAAAAGCCCTAATGCTTCCTTCCACCGTTCTTACCAGTGCTTGCATTAAATCCTTATTACTTATAAATTTAAATGCCACTCTTTTAAGCGTTTCCTCTTCGGCATTTTGTACCGAATACAATAACATACTTTTAAAGTATACATTGGCCTGGTCTATGGTAACAGCTTGAAATTCCAATTCCAAACTTTGATTTTGAATACTTACTCTTTTATAAATAGATTCAAAAAATGGAATTTTAAACCTTAAACCAGGTGTTAATATTCTTCGGTATTTCCCGAATAAGGTGATTACTGCTATGGTTCCTTGATTAACGGTGATTAATCCAGAAAACAATACAAGTGCAATAAAACCAAAAGGGATTAATGTTTCTAACATACTTTAAAATTGAGCTTTATTAAATATTGATTCTATTAAAGTTACGATTTATTTTAATGTAAACCTTTTACAAAAAAGGGGTCCTTTTCCAAAGCAAAGGCGCGTATACCCATTATAATCAATGAAATAGAAATTAAAACTAAAAAAAAATAGCACCCAGTGGATGCTATTTCATATCATTCATTGCTAGATTAAATTTCTCCTTTGCCATCCAACCATAACTTAACCGCTTCAGTAGTTACCGATTTTGGACGCTCTAATGGGAAACCAAGTGCTCTATCCCAAGTTAAACTTGCTAGTACACCTAGTGCACGACTTACTGCAAATAAAACGGTATAAAATTCATATTCCACAATGCCATAGTGTACTAATAATGCTCCGCTATGCGCATCCACATTTGGCCAAGGATTTTTTACTTTTCCTAAGGATTCCAAAATTGGAGGTACTGTTTCATAAATATTCCAAACCGTATTCACTAATTTATCGTCTGGTAAATGCTTTTTACCAAATGCCATTTGTGCAGTGAAACGAGGATCTGTTTTTCTTAATACCGCATGACCATAACCTGGTACTACTTTTCCTGATGCCAATGTTTTTTGAACATAGTCCACAATTTGCTCCTTTGTTGGACTATCAGAACCAATGGCTTCTTGCATTTCAAAAATCCATTTGATCACTTCTTGATTTGCCAATCCATGTAAAGGACCTGCCAAACCATTCATCCCTGCAGCATAACTTAAATAAGGATCACTTAATGCAGAACCTACTAAGTGTGTTGTGTGTGCAGATACGTTTCCACCTTCATGATCCGCATGAATGGTCATGTATAAACGCATTAATTCTTTTGTGCTTTCATCTTCAAAGCCCATCATATATGCAAGGTTACCTGCCCAGTCTAATAAACCATTTGGATGAATATGTTCGTTATTCTTATATTTTCTTCTGTAAATATAGGCTGCGATTCTTGGCAATCTTGCAATCAAATCCATTGAATCATCATATGTATATTGCCAGTAATCTTTTTTATTCATTCCCTTCGCATACTCTGCTGAAAATTTGCTTTCCGTTTGCAAAGCCATTACCGCAGCAACATACATTGTCATTGGGTGTGTACTAATAGGGAATGCATCAATCACATCAAATACATGTGTTGGTACATGACTTCTTCTTTGCCAGTTATTGGTAATTTGTTTTACATCTTCCTCGGTTGGAATTTCTCCTACCATCATTAAATAAAACAAGCCCTCTGGTAATGGTTCATCCCCACCTGGTGCTTTTGGTAATTTATCTTGTAATTCTGGAATTGAAAATCCGCGAAAACGAATTCCTTCCTGTGCATCTAATAAACTTGTTTCTGTAACCAAGCCCGTAATTCCCCTCATTCCTTGATAAGCTTGAGCTAATGTTACTTCTCCTATTTTCTTTTCACCATGTGTTTTGATAATTTCTTTTATCTCTGCTGCAGCAGCAGTTGCTTTCACACTGAATAGATCCTTGATTGCTTCCATAGGTACCCTTTTGTTTATGATTTTTGCCCTTAAAATTGCACGTAAAGTTAACTAAAAAAAATCCTTATTTAGGTGCTTTTCTGTACAAATAATAAACCACCCATATAAAAATCATATTGGGTATCCAAGCGGCTAATAAAGGGGGTAAATTTCCCTTTGTCGAAAATATAGTTGAGAACCGATCGGTTATAATAAATAATGCTGCAATAGTAAATCCAAGCGCCAAATGTGATCCACTTCCTCCTCGCACCTTTCTGCCCGCAATAATTCCCCCAATAAGCGTCAACAATAATACGGTTATGGGTGTAGCGTCACGTCGATACCTTTCAATTTTAAGTTCATTCAACCCCTCAGATCCTCTTAATTCTTCTAGTTTAATTTGATTGATAAGTTGCGGAGTAGTTAGTTTATCCTTCGTGTATTTGTCTTTTTCTATATCTCCCGGCTTAAAGGGATAACTAATGCGCTTATCAATGGTATAAGTTACAGCTTCGCGATTGTCTAATACTTTTCTCTCAATCACATCCGTTAATCGCCAATTATTTGTTAAGGAATCCCATATAATATTTTCAGCCCTTAAATTGTTGACTACCTTTCCTTTTTCTACCCGATAAGTAAAAAACCCGCGCCCCCTATTGTTGGCTGTATCATACCCATATATACCGGCATAGGTAAAAGAATCAATCCTAAAATAAATATCTGGTGATGTAGTTAACAATGCGTTGTAACTAGAATGCGCATCTATATAAGTTGCCTCAAAATTTCCTCTAATTTTATTTGCTTTGGGCACTACCCATTGATTAGAAAACCACAATAACAATCCCAATAAAATGCCCCCAATCCAATAAGG
>CANHIR010000034.1 GCA_947461015.1 Bacteroidota bacterium
AAAATACCCTGCTTTAAAAATGTGGATATCCTCGCGCTTTAATTTTCGTTTTCAACAAATGAAAAATGGATTATATAAGTGGGTAATTTTCCATTACTAACCCAACTAAGTACACCCTTACTTAGCTTTCGAAGCCCTATAAAAAACAACAATGAACAAAACCGTACAACTTAACGACAACGAATTAATCGTACAATTTCAACAAGGAAACACCCGTGCTTTTGATGCTTTAATTGACCGCCACCAAGAAAGAATTTACAATGCCATTTTATTTATGGTTAAAGACAGTTACTTGGCCGAAGACTTGATCCAAGATATTTTTATTAAGATCATTAATAACTTAAAGCAGAATAAATACAACGACGAGGGTAAATTTTTACCTTGGGCTTTGCGTATTGCGCACAATTTTTGTGTAGATCATTTTAGAAAAGTAAAAAGAACACCTACCATTAAAACAAGTGATGACCAGGATTTATTTGAAATTATTAAACACTCCGATCATCCAGCAGATTATAAAATGACGCGTACACAAACGCATCGCAATATTCAAGAACTAGTAGACTTATTACCTGAAGAGCAAAGAGAAATTATTGTGCTAAGACATTACGCCAACTTAAGTTTTAAGGAAATTGCACAAATGACCAATTGTAGTATTAACACGGCTTTGGGAAGAATGCGTTATGGCTTAATTAATTTAAGAAAGATGATGAACGAAAGAGGAATGAGTTTGTAGTGTTTGATGTAATTACCAACAACTACTTCTTTTTATCTATACTGGATTTTAGCCAATCTAAATAATCTTTTACGTTGGGTGTATAGCCAACAGGATCTGATAATAATTGCTGATCCGGACTTAACACCACATATAATGGTTGAGTAACTTGATTAAAGTTTTCTGCCTGAAAGGTTGCCCATAAATCACCCACTGTGTTTATTTCTTTTTGCGCACCCAACTTTGTTGTGTATTTAAATCTTTTTTCAACAGGCAATAATGCCTTGTCGTCCACATACAAAGAAACTAAAATAAAATGCTCTTTTATATAAGTTGCAACAGCAGGATCGGTCCAAACATTCTCCTCCATCTTGCGACAGTTTACACATGCCCAACCGGTGAAGTCAATTAAAATAGGCTTGTTTTGCTCCTTTGCTAATTGCAAAGCCATTTCATAATTATTTACCACATTGGCATGTAATCCATTATGCTCATCATTTGTTGTAGCGAATAGACTATTACTAACTGGAGGCGGAAAACCACTTAAAAACTTTATATAGCCTGCATTCTTTGGAAAAATGCCCGCTATTAACAAAGCAGCAAAAGCAATTGCTAAAACACCTCCTATCTTACGTGCTATTGAAATTTTTGCACCCTTGTTGTCATGGGGTAAACGTAATTTACCCCATAAGTATAATGCCAACCCAATACTTATGAAGGCCCACAATCCTAAGAAAACCTCTCGCTTTAACAATCCCCAATGTTGCACTAAGTCTGCATTGGATAAAAATTTAAAGGCCAATGCCAGTTCCAGAAAAGCCAACACTTTTTTTACCGTATCCAACCATCCTCCGGATTTAGGCAAACTTTGTAACCACTGTGGAAATATCGCAAACAAGGTAAATGGCAATGCCAGTGCGATACCAAAGCCCGCCATGCCATAAGTTAATGCCCATGCACCACCTTGTAAAGAACCTACTAATAAAGTGCCTAAAATAGGACCTGTACATGAAAAAGATACGATGGCCAAGGTAATGGCCATAAAAAAGATGCCACCAAAACTTCCTAGTCCACTTTTCGCATCTGCTTTGTTAGCAATGCCACTTGGTAAGGTAATTTCAAAAAAACCAAAGAAGGAAATGGAGAAGAATATAAAAATGACAAAAAAGATAATATTTAAAATAGGACTTGTAGAAATGCTATTAAAAATTTCAGGTTGTACATTCCCCAATAAATGAAAGGGCACACTTGCTAAAACATAAATTAAAAAAATACTTAAGCCATACAATAACCCATTTTGAATACCTTGTTTTCTGGTCTTTGACCTTTTAGTAAAGAAAGAAACAGTTACGGGAATCATTGGGAAAACACATGGGGTAATTAAGGCAATTAAACCCCCTAAAAAACCTAGTATGAAAACAGCTAATAGCCCTTTATCTGTTGCGTCTTTTTTTACTTTTAAGTTGGGAATAATCATTTGAAAAGCTGCCGCTTTCTTCCCATCTGCTAAAAATATATTTATAGGTACTTCTTGCTGATAAAATTCTGCACCTTTTGCAATGGAAACAAATAACTTACCAGACAAGGTATCTGGTTTAAAACCACTTATGACAATCGTATCAAATGCGTTTATAGTGTCGCTGGGAAATACATACGCCTTTTCAAATAATTCATCTTTTTGTTGGATCGCAATTACAGAAAACTGCGTAGCTCCTTTTAATCTTATTGTTTCTAAATTAAATACAACATGGGGTGCTGCTGTAATGGTGTCAGTCAATGCATCTGACGAAAGTGTTTGTCCATATACTTGCCAGCCCGCTTGTGCGGTGATGCTATATTGTATGCGATAAGAACTATCATTGATGCGAGACAATTTGGTGTCTACTTTTATTAAATTTTCACTTTGAGCATATAAGTTCTCACTACCTGCAGCAAAGAGTATTAAAAATAAAAGAACACGGGATATTGTCTTTAAAATATACATATTTATAAATTAGCACTATTGTTTAACAGTATACTGCTATTGAATAGTAACTTCAAAAGGAACTTTGGTAGGTGGTAAACATCTTTCATCATTGCAAACCATGTATTCAATTTCACCCGTCAATTTTGTTTTACTTGCCACTTTTAATGTAACAGATTGAACAAATTGAACTTTATTACTAAAATAAGCAATCTCAGCACCGAAATTTTTATCAAATTTTTTCTCAATTTTCCCAATCTCTTTCACACCACCTTTTATTTGAACCAAGGGGTTTTTTTTAATCTGAACCGAAGTGGGTACAGGTCCCTTTTTTACAAACTGAGAATAGATATGCCAAGGTGCGTCAACATTTGCAGTAAAAGTAATATCATATTGCTTATCTGCTTTTTTCACCGCTTCAAAAGTCCATTTTACAGGATTTATTTTTTGCGCATTTAATTGCAACCCCATCATTAAACTAAAAAAGAAAGCCGCTATTTTTTTCATACTATACTTTTAGTCTTTTTGCTTGTTACTTTGACAAGCCTAATATTTCAAAAACTTTTTTACCGTCAATATTACTCAACGCACTACTTGTTGCACGCTCAGGGTGTGGCATCATACCAAACACATTGCGTTGATCATTGCAAATGCCAGCAATATGATGTGTTGAACCGTTTGGATTTGCTGCCCCACCTACATTTCCATTTTCATCACAATAATGGAACAATACCTGATTGTTTTTTTCTAAATGAGCTAAAGTTGCTTCGTCGGCATAATACCTGCCTTCTCCATGTGCAATAGGTATTTGTAAAGCCTCACTTTTATCTGTTTTTATAAATACGTTCTTGCAAATAAATTGTTGATTTTCATTTTGGAGTAAAGCACCAGGTAATAAACCACTCTCACATAATATCTGAAAACCATTACAAACACCTAGTACTTTCCCTCCTTTGTTGGCAAATTCTATCACCGACTGCATCATAGGACTAAATTTTGCAATGGCACCGCAACGTAAATAATCACCATAAGAGAAACCGCCTGGCAAAACCACACAATCCTCGGTTGTGAAATGTGATAAATCACTATCCTTATGCCAAAGCATCTCAACTGAAAAGCCTAGGTCTTTTTCTAATGCGTCTTGCATGTCTCTATCGCAATTGGAACCGGGAAATACCACTACACCAAATTTCATGATTATACGGTTTACTTTATAAGATAAAAATGAATGACAAAGTTACCAAAAAACCCCCTAAAAAAGGAGGTTAAATTCTTCACTTAGGAGAGGTGGTTATACACAATAACCGATATGGCAGACCAAAAAAGTAAATTTGGTATAAATAACCTTTTGGGAACCGAATACGCAAAGCTAATAAAACAAGAAAGTGGGGTTAATACGATGGCCGAAGCGTAAAGGGCTTGGGCGGAGAAAATGATGGGTTGAAATAAGGTTAATATTAGTACCAATAATAATACGCTCCAGTATTTCCTTACCTGGATGATGAAACGCGCATGTTGATCCCTCCAATAAAAAATTCCAACTAAAAATTGAACTCCAATGACAATTAAAGTGAGTATGATATTTAAATTGGGTCTTATTAATGGATTTTTCCAGTCCAATCTTGGTAAAAACTGCTTAAACTCTTGTATACCACTTGTTAGATAAATAAAGGTGAATAAAAAATAAAATGGAAGCAGAATGCCCATTAGTAATACCAGCCACTCGGATAATTTAAATGGTCTTATAATAGTTAAGGCAAACAATACAACTGGAATTAAAATAGCAATAGGAGAATATAATAAAATGGAACCGCCCAATATCATACCAATATTAAATTCCAAAGATTGCGGTTGATTCTGATCATAGAGTCTTAATAATTTAACCAGTATCCACATTACTAAGGAGTTAGCTACCAATCCTGAACTTATCACATCCCAATAGGGGAACATTGCCGTTAAAATAATGTAAGTAAACCCTGGCAAGTAGCTTACATGTTGAAACATTTTAAGTTTGCTCATTAAAATATTTAAGCGAATAGCTTGGCTTAAAATGATTGCCTGGAATAATAATATTAAAAAAAAAGGTGGTAAAGGTTTTATATAATTTACCAATATATAAGGCAACAATCCGTCAGCCGCATTTGCTATCACCATGGGTGGAGTATACCATATATGAAAATGCAAACCAATACTTAACAATACTAAAAAAAGTAAATTAATGTCGGATCTATCTCTGAATAAAAAAACCACGCTTACTTAATTTGAATTTTAGCAAAGCCAATTCTATTTTTATATTGATATGGAACGATAGCTTCGTTTTCGCCAGTTTGTTTTAATGAACGTGGCATCCACTCATAATTTTTTTCTGCTAAAATAACGTTGGTTCCTTTTGATAATACTCCTTCTTTACTAAAAGTATTTAATATAAATTGGTTCACTCTTTTTTCTCTCTTCTGATAAATAAAAATACTACCATTGTTGTTTTCTAAGACGCCATATCCAATAAACTGATCAACGTTCATGTCAGACTGACGCTTATCAATTGTTTTTACATTTTGAATGCTTCCTTTTGCGTCAATATTGATTAATGCAATCTTATTCGCATTATAGGTAACAGAAGGATATCCAAATCCTGCAAATGGATTCATCCAAGGATTCCACATAAATGGAGACATGCCAAAACCAAATCCAAACCCATAACCAAATCCAAGTCCTAGGCCAAATCTTGTCCAAGGATAAAATCCAAAAGGTCGGTTCCAATAATTAAACATGAACGGATTATAAAAAGGGCCCCCATAAAAATAATCCCATCTAGAGAAAGCGCTTCTGTTGCTATAGGTTTCAGCAGCTTCTGCGATGACTACAAAACTGCCATCGGCTTGTACACTTAATTTATCGAAATAGAAATTATCAAATACGCCTTTTAAATTTCTTTTTTTGCTTACAGCAGCGCGCAATGCATCTGTGAATCTACTTGCATTACTTGTGATTTCTTTTTTACCTGCAATATCCCAAATATATGAATAGATACCTTCAACATTTCCCTTCTTCTCAGTAGCATAAAAAGAATTCAATATTACACGGCCATTTGCGTTATCTACTTTAACACGAATATCATCTAATAATAAAGTATTGTTTAAAATAGGAGACTCTACTACTTCTGAACCATCTGCAGACAAATACAATAAACTTACTGCTGGAGCAGCATTCGCAAGGGTCATATTACGTAAGCAAAATAAATTCCCTTTGTTATCAATTGCAAAATCCGATAATACACTTTGCTTATTTTGTGCATTTACATTTACAGTTGCTTCATTCATTATTTCAAAAGCACTATTTAAAGTAACCACTTTTACTTTTATAGAATTTGCTTTTGTCGTATTTACAGAGAATAATTTTATTTGACTATGATCGTCACTCTGTATTAAATTAAATACTTTGGCATTACTTCCTGGGCGGATATTTTCGGCAGTGTCAACAATTTTTGGCTTATCAAGCAACTGCCCATCGTTGTTTAATTCAGCGGTAGCAGCATACATGGTTGTATTGCCTTGGAATTGATAAAATAAGTTTACTTTATTTTCAGATTTTATAAATTGAATGTCTCTAATGGATGCAGGCAAAAATGCAAGGTCATTTTGTTTTACCAATTGCATTTGTGCATTGTACACAGCAATGGTACTCACACCCCCATTCTTTTTATAAATCCAATAATTGTTGGCGACCTTTCCAATTACTTCATATTGCATCTCGTCCTTGTCGGTCTTTTCAATGCCAGACAAAACATAAGACTGTGCAAAAGAAGCTTGAAGGCCTAATAAAATGGTAATAAATAGACTAAAAATTAGCTTTTGCATAGAATAAATTTTATACGACAAATTTAGTACATATTTAGGTTACAGCTACTTTTAGACTGAATATTAACGCCTTTTTAAAATATTATAAATATTGTTTACTGTTCCTGTAAACTTACCCTGCTGGATTGAATATTTAGTTGGTAAACCGCCCCCTCTTTTATTGGATAATTGGGCAGCCCATGGCTTACTGGGAAATCATAGCAAACCGGGTAATTAAAAGTTGTCAAATGTGATTGAATAATTTCAAAAGCTCCGGCGCCAATATCTGTTGCATCGTCGCGCATTTCCGAAAATCCACCTAACACCAGGCCAGCCAAATGATTGAAAAGGCCCGCATTTTTCATTTGAATCACCATTCTATCCAAGTTGTAATGAAATTCTCCTGTGTCTTCTAAGAATAAGATTTTTCCCTTTGTATCAAAACTATTTTGGGAACCTATTAAATGCGCAATCAAACATAAATTTCCGCCTACCATAGGCGCAGTTACCTTGCCCAATTTATTATACCCGTGCACTGGCGCTTCATAACTGGTTTTTTGCCCTTCTAAAACAAGCTTCAAAGCTTGAATATAGCGGTCACCTTCGGGGCCCTTATTAAAAGCTGCGGCCATTGGACCATGAACACTCACAATTCCTTGCTTAAGTAGTGCAGCATGCAAAACAGTAATATCACTAAATCCAATTACCCATTTAGGGTTGGTTTGCATCGTTGAAAAATCTAACACCTCTATAATTCTGCTTAACCCATAGCCACCCCTAGCACATAAAATTGCTTTTATATTTTTATCATCCATCATTCCTTGTAAATCTGCAGCACGCTCAGCGTCGGTACCCGAAAAAGTGAAATGTTTACCTCCAACCGTATTTCCCAGTTTTACCTGATACCCCCAACTGGTAAGGGTTTCTATACATTTTTGAACTTTATCCAATGGAATGGTACCGGCAGGACATACCATCCCAATGGTATCGCCAGCTTGTAGTTTTTGAGGTTGAATCATACCGCAATATTAAGTACTTTTGCATCAATGAACACGCCAAAACGATATTTGATTACGGCCGCCCTGCCTTATGCCAATGGACTTAAGCATATTGGTCATTTAGCGGGCGCTTATTTACCTGCGGATATTTATGTGCGCTATTTAAAAGCACAAAAAAGAGACGTAGTTTTTGTATGTGGGAGTGACGAGCATGGCACTGCTATCCCCATTCAAGCAACCAAGGAGGGAACAACGGCGCAAGCCATCATTGACAAATACCATCCCATCATAGAACAAAACTTTAAGGACCTTGGTATTGCCTTTGATATTTATCATCGCACCAGCGATCCATTGCACCACGAAACTGCTAGCGAATTTTTTAAAGACTTAGAAAGTGGTGGCGATTTAGAAACAAAAACAACCGAGCAATATTTTGACGCACAGGCCAATACTTTTTTGGCAGACCGTTATATTAAAGGCACTTGCCCAAACTGTGGACATGGAGAAGCTTATGGCGACCAATGTGAAAAATGTGGTAAGAGTTTAAGCCCCGAAGAATTAATTAACCCAGTTAGTACTTTAAGTGGCAATGCGCCCATTAAAAAGGAGACTACGCATTGGTATTTGCCATTAAATAGACATGAGGATTTTTTACGAAAGTGGTTATTAGAAGAACATGCGCAAGATTGGAGGCCAGCTGTAATTGGTCAATGTAAAAGTTGGATTGAAGGTGGCTTACAGCCCCGTGCGGTTACGCGTGATTTGGACTGGGGCGTTAAAGTACCCGTAGCAGGTGGTGATGGAAAAGTTTTATACGTATGGTTTGATGCACCTATTGGATATATAAGTGCTACTAAACAATGGGCTATCCATAATAACAAGGATTGGAAACCATACTGGAACGATCCAGAAACAAAACTCGTTCACTTTATTGGAAAGGATAATATTGTTTTTCACTGTATCATATTCCCTGTGATGTTAAAATTACATGGCAATATTTTACCAACAAATGTACCTGCCAATGAGTTTATGAATTTAGAAGGAGATAAGATGAGTACTTCACGCGGCTGGAGTATTGAAATGGACGATTACATTAACAAATGGATTAAGAAAGAAAATGGTGGGGAATCTTTAGCGGACTGCTTACGTTTTTATTTGAACGCCATTGCACCTGAATCTAAGGATAGTGAATTTACATGGAAAGGTTTTCAGGAAGCTGTGAATGGAGAGTTGGTAAGCATCTTCGCAAACTATGTAAACAGAACATGGGTATTAATGCACAAACTTACCAACGGAAAAGTGCCTAAGATTCATGTTGAATATTTAGACGATGACGACAACGCCCTTTTATTATCAGTAAAAGAAGCAAAGGAAAAAATTACTGGTTTATTAGAGCAATATAAATTTAGAGATGCCCAATTTGAGGTGATTAATTTAGCGCGCTTGGGCAACCAATACATGCAAAAGAAAGCGCCTTGGATTTTAGCAAAAACTATTGACACCGATCCTACTGCGCAAGCTAAGATTGATAACTGTATGCATGGTTGTTTGCAATTGTCTGCAAACCTTGCCATTTTAATAAATCCTTTCCTGCCATTTACCGCTAAAAAAATGTGTCATTTAATGAAAGTGGTAGACAAAATGTTAGACTGGGAAAATGCAGGCAAATTTGATTTGTTAAAAGTAGGCTATAGCTTACGTGCCCCTGAATTATTATTTAGAAAAATAGAAGACGAAGAAATTGCTGCCGAACTTGCACAATTAAAAGCAAATGGCGAAGTTAAAAAAAATAAAATGGAAACTACCAATACAAACCCAACAGCCGAAGGTGCTGAAAACAATGGCGTAGCAGCTTTAAAACCTGAAATTGTTTTTGATGATTTTGGTAAAATTGATTTACGTGTAGGTACCATTGTGGAGGCAAAGAAAGTAGAGAAGGCAGATAAACTTTTAGAATTATTAGTGGATCTTGGTTTTGAAAAAAGAACCATCTTGTCTGGTATCGCAATGCACTTTAATCCTGAAGATATTGTTGGCAAACAAGTGACCATTGTTGCCAATTTAGCGCCCAGAAAAATGCGTGGCATTGAAAGCAAGGGTATGATATTAATGGCCGAAGATGCACAAGGTAAATTATACTTTGTGAGCCCTAGCGAAGCCATTGCGGCTGGAAGCAGCATTGCTTAAATAAAGAAGCCCCTCCAATTGGAAGGGCTTTGTTATACAAGCAAGCAATCGCGCATTAAAATGCACAATATTAGAAAACACTTAATTAATAGCTAATACACTCCTTAATTTCTTTCTCCGTATAAGCCAACCCATGTTGCTTTAACACATCCGCTGGTACGCCATTCCATTGATTAGGCACATTGCCCATATAGCCTAAATCCTTTACGCCTATTTCAGAAGTATAAAAACCAGTGGTAACTAAGTCGCGCATTTTATTAAAGAAGCTCACGCCTTGAGAAACTTCTGGCTTTGCTTTTTTAGGATAGGCAATCTCATCTACAATGCCAATTTGTTCTGTTGGAGTGCAAGCAACAAATTGCTTACCATGCTTATTGGTGCTATGTCTATCTAGCCATTTTAATCCACCTCTTACAGGTATTTGATGCTCTGGCATATCTTTTACAATAAACTCAATAAAGTCAGGCACTTTGGCATCTGACGCTGAACCACTCACTTTGTCTTTTGGCATAATAATATCTGCCAACACTTTAATAGTTGCCATTTCATGTACATCAAAAAACTTTGGGCCTGCTTTAATTTTTGCTAAATAATCTTTTTCCTCCTGCATTCTATCATCGTCAAGGGCAATCACCGTTTTAGGATCCTTTGCCATGGCCATGAGTACACTTGCAGAAAATGAAGTGAAAAATAAAGCTTTGATCGAATTCCGTCTGTCCATAATATTTTAAATTAAAAATGTATAAATTTTAATTACTGGGATAATTAGATATTTTGTTTTTTCAATTGATCCAAAATATACTCTGAAGTACGCATAGACAATGCTAAAATGGTCCAGGTGATATTTTTATCTGCTTGAGATGTAAATACCGATCCGTCCACACAGAATAAATTATTACAATCATGTGCTTGACCCCATGCGTTTAAAGCAGAAGTTTTTTTATCATTACCCATTCTAACCGTACCTGCTTCGTGTATAATATTACCTGGGTTAGATAAGCCATAATTATTGCTAGCATCATCTTGGTCGCCCCATGTAATTACGGCTCCCATTTCATGCATTATTTCACGGAAGGTTTCCTTCATGTGTTTTGCTTGCTTGATTTCATATTCTGAATTCTTACAATCAAATTGCAAAACAGGAATGCCATATTTATCCACTACATCAGGATCAATCTTACAATGGTTTTTAAAATCAGGTACTGCTTCTCCACGACCGCCCATACCTACTGTTGCGCCATAAAAGAAACGTACGTCCTCTTTTAAAGAAGCACCGTAACCACCTTCTTCTTTGGTCTTTCCATTTACTTGGAATTTTCCATTCATACCCTGCATACCCATACCAAACCCATAACTAGGTTGGCTCATGCCACCCCAATATTCAATATGGTAACCACGAGGGAAATCTAATTTTTTATTATCCAACCACCATGGCGTATAAACGTGCATTCCGCCTACGCCATCCTCATTGTAACGCTTGCGGCCAAATAAACTTGGAATTACACCGCCCATAGCAGCACCCGTAGAGTCGTGCAAATAATGTCCTACCACTCCACTACTATTTGCCAAACCGTTAGGATGTTTTTGTGATTTAGAGTTTAACAATAAACGTGCAGTCTCACAAGTACTTGCTCCAAGGATCACCACTTTTGCGTTTATCTGATATTCTTGTTTATCATTTTTATTTACATAAGAAATACCGGTTGCTTTTCCTTCTCTATCTGTTATTACTTCACGTGCCATTGCACCTGTTATTAAATCTACATTACCTGTTAAAATTGCTGGTCTAACAAGTACAGAGGAAGAAGAGAAATCGCCGTATACTTTACAAGAACGATTACATTGACCGCAATAAAAACAAACGCCACGATCGTCATTTATTTTCTTAGTTAAAATAGATAAACGAGAAGGAATCACAGGAATATTAATGCCTGTTGCTGCTTTCTTAAACATTAATTCGTGCAAACGTGGTTTTGGTGGAGGTAAGAATATTCCATCAGGATCATTTTCTAAACCTTCATTGGTTCCATATACACCAATTAATTGATCAATTTTATCGTAGTATGGTTTTACGTCTTCATAACCAATTGGCCAGTCATCTCCTAGGCCATCAATACTTTTTCTTTTAAAATCCTTTGGTCCAAAACGAAGTGAGATACGTCCCCAATGATTGGTACGTCCGCCTACCATTCTTGCTCTCCACCATTCAAACTTATCGGATCCCTTGGTTTGCGTATAAGGTTCACCATCAATTTCCCAGCCCCAATAACATCCATCAAACTCACCAAATGGACGAAACTTGGAACTTGCCCCACGACGTGGTGAATCCCAAGGGTTTTTTAATTGAGCTGAATTTTTTGCAGGATCATATTCGGGACCCGCTTCTAATAAACAAACTTTTAAACCTGCCTTCGCTAATACATAGGCCGCCATTCCTCCTCCGGCTCCAGAACCCACAATAACAGCGTCATATTTTTTAGGCGCCACTTTTACTTGAACTGTTGACATAATGCAATCTTTTTTCTAGTGTGATTTGAACTATGAATTTACTGAAATTTTTAAATGGTTGCCAACTTTTTTTATGAATGATTAGGCAAAAAAAAATACCCGCACATTACTGAGCGGGTATTATAAGTTGTTCTATAAAGGACTAGCTGCAACCCATAGAAGTTCCACAGTTCAAGCATTTGTAACAAGTACCGCTACGAATAGTGATATGCCCACAAGTACTACAAGCAGGCGCATCACTTTGCATTCCTCTTGCTGCTGCAGTTACATTGTCCATGGAACCACCTTCATTTACCGCGGCTACCACATTTGCTTTTGCTACTGGAGCAGTTGCTGGAGTAGCTGCAGGTGCTGTTACGCGGATGCTGCTTAATTCAGGTTTGCCTACTAATGTGATATCACCAGCCTCCCCTAAATTTTCAACCGTTGGCTTGTCTAATACATGTACTAAATCGGTTCTACCTAAGTATTCATAAGCTAATGAACGGAAGATAAAGTCAACAATGGAAGTGGTTGTTTTAATATTTGGATGATCCACCATTCCAGATGGTTCAAACTTAGTAAATACAAATTTATCAACGAACTCTTCTAAAGGCACACCATATTGTAAACCTACTGAGATAGAAATGGCGAAGCAGTTCATTAAACTACGTAAGGTAGATCCTTCTTTTGCTAAGTCAATAAATAATTCACCTACTGTTCCGTCATTGTATTCACCGGTTCTTAAGAACAATACTTGACCGCCAATGCGTGCTTTTTGTGTAAAGCCGCGACGCTTAGCTGGTAAGGATTTGCGCTCTACAATGCGAGACAATTGACGCTTTAAAACAGTGTCTGTTGAAGTAGTCATTCTTTTTTGTACTTCTTCTAATAACTCATCCACTGTTAAGTTGCTAAGGTCTACTAATTGAGAAGCTTCATTTGCTACTTCTCCTGCATCAGATGCATTCGCATCTTCTTCTGTTTTCTTTTTCTTATCAGACTTAGTAGATAATGGTTGGCTTAATTTAGAACCATCGCGGTATAAAGCGTTTGCTTTTAAACCTAATTTCCAACTCATTAAATAACAGTCTGCAATTTCTTCCACCGTTGCTTCATTTGGAAGGTTGATTGTTTTTGAAATCGCACCAGACAAGAATGGTTGACAAGCAGCCATCATTCTAATGTGACCGTGTGCGTGAATATAACGAACACCTTTTTTACCGTTTTTGTTTGCGCAATCAAATACTGGTAAGTGTGCAGGATTTAACGCTGGCGCGCCTTCTACCGTCATGGTACCACAAACATAATCGTTCGCTGCATCAATTTGATCCTCTGAAAATCCTAAGGCTTCTAATAAGTTAAAGCTCCAGTCTGCAAATTCTTCTTCTTTAAATCCTAATCTTGTTAAACAAGCATCCCCTAAAGTGAAACGGTTAAAGATGAATCCAATTTCGAATGCAGATTTAGCTGCGTTATTTAATTTAGTTACTTCTTCTTGTGTAAAACCTTTTGCTAATAATGCCGCATC
>CANHIR010000035.1 GCA_947461015.1 Bacteroidota bacterium
AGCGGACAAGTTTCCCATCTGATGAAAGCACTACTCCATAAAAAAGGCCTCGATTAATTCGAGGCCTTTTTTTATATTATAGCATTATACTTATTTGTTAATGGCGGCTAACACCATTTCTTTTACTTGACTCATTGGAATTCGCTCCTGTGTCATCGCATCACGGTGACGAATGGTTACAGTGCCGTCCTCTTTGGTTTGATGATCAATGGTTACGCAAAATGGTGTTCCAATTGCGTCTTGACGACGATATCTTTTCCCAATGGCATCTTTTTCCTCATAAAAGCAATGAAATGATTTTTTGCAATCATTCATCAGTGCTTTAGCCAATTCAGGTAAGCCATCCTTTTTTGTTAAAGGTAAAATCGCCAATTTATTAGGTGCTATTTTAGCTGGCAAGTGCAATACTACTCTTGAATCCGTAGTGCCGTCTTCTTTTTGAATTGTTTCTTCTTCATAGCAATTGGATAAGATTAATAAGAACATCCTATCTAGTCCAATAGAAGTTTCAATAACATACGGAATATAATGTTCATTTATTTCAGTATCGAAATATTGCATTTTCTTTTTGCTAAACTCTTGATGACGACTTAAATCAAAATCGGTTCTGGAATGTATACCTTCTACCTCTTTGAATCCAAATGGAAATTCATATTCAATATCCAAAGCTGCATCGGCATAATGTGCTAGTTTAACGTGATCATGAAAACGATACTTATTGGCTGGGATTCCTAAACTTAAATGCCAATTCATACGCTCGTTTTTCCAATGTTCATACCACTCCTTTTGTGTTCCTGGTTTAATGAAAAATTGCATTTCCATTTGCTCAAACTCACGCATTCTAAATATAAACTGACGGGCTACAATCTCATTTCTAAAAGCCTTCCCAGTTTGTGCAATACCAAAAGGTATTTTCATCCTGGCAGTTTTTTGCACATTCAAAAAGTTCACAAAAATTCCTTGGGCCGTTTCAGGTCTTAAATAAATAGTACTTGCCTCTTCAGCAATTGAACCCATTTCGGTAGAAAACATTAAATTAAATTGGCGGATGTCAGTCCAATTTCCAGTGCCACTTACTGTACAATGTATTTTATGGTCTTCAATTAATTTTTTAAGTCCAGCAAAATCATCATTTGCTAATAATGCGTCCATTTCGGCAATTAATTTGTCAGCACCCGCTTGATCACCTTGCCCAATTAATTTTTCAGCGTGTCCTTCAATTAAATGATCCACACGGTATCTTTTTTTACTATCCTTGTTGTCAATTAATGGATCACTAAAACTATCTACATGCCCACTCGCCTTCCAGGTAGTTGGATGCATAAAAATAGCGGCATCTATTCCCACAATATTTTCATTCAATTGTGTCATAGCGTTCCACCAATAATCACGAATATTTTTCTTTAACTGGGAGCCATAAGGACCGTAATCATAAACGGCACCTAATCCATCATATATTTCACTACTTGGAAATACAAAACCATATTCCTTAGCATGCGAAATAATCGCTTGTAATGTATTGTCTGTTGGGGTCTTACTCATAGTTGGCAAAGATACGGAGGAATCAATTATCGGTGTAATTTTTCGTTGTTTTGATGGCGACTCGCGTCCCTATTGGTTTTCTTTTGAATATTATTCTCTAAAGCGGTAGCTAAGTCAATGCCTGTTTGATTTGCCAAACAAATTAATACAAATAATACATCTGCCATTTCATCGGCCATTAAAAGTTCATCTTCTTTGTTTTTAAAAGATTGGTCTCCAAATTTTCGCACCATTATCCTGGATAATTCTCCCACTTCTTCCATTAATATTCCCAAATTGGTAAGTTCACTAAAATACTTAACCCCCACTGTCTTAATCCATTGGTCAACTTGTTCCTGTGCTTGTTGAATGGTTGTATTGTTTGACATAATTAATTGGTTATTCTTTGTTTTTTGAGTCTATTGTTATTGTCACTGGCCCATCGTTGACAAGGGCTACTTTCATATCTGCACCAAACTGCCCAGTTTGTATAGGTGCACCCAAATCATTTTGTAATTGTTGAATGAACTTTTCATAAATAGGAATGGCAATATCGGGCTTGGCAGCAGCAATATAAGAAGGTCTATTCCCTTTTTTAGTTGAAGCGTGTAATGTGAATTGACTTACCAATAAAATAGCACCCCCTATTTCCAAAGTGCTTTTATTCATCACCCCCTGCTCGTCTTCAAAAATGCGCATATTTACAACTTTGTTGGAAAGCCATTCTATGTCGTTTGTATCATCCTCATTTACAATCCCCACCAATACCACAACTCCCTTTTGTATCTGGCCCACAATGGCGCCATCTACCATCACACTAGCTTCAGATACCCTTTGAATTACCACTCTCATATAAACGGTTTTACGACATGAAGATAAACAAAACTATTTTCACTAATTTAGCTGTAATTTCAATCCCTTGAGTAGTATTAAAAAATTAGCCGGTCAAACCATGTGGTACGGGCTTAGCTCCATTGCAGCTAGGTTTATAAACTATTTATTGACCCCCTATCTTACTTATAAGTTTGCACAGGCCTCTATATACGGTGAAATGTCTATCGTTTACTCATTTATCCCTTTTTTAAATGTAATTGTAACGCATGGAATGGAGACTGCCTATTTTCGTTTTGGCTCCAAAGAGAATGAAGAAAAAATATACCATACCAGCAGTATATCCATGATCACTATCACCTTCATTGTGATTACATGCTTACTTATATGGAGTGGCCCTATTGCATCCTTATTACAAATTGAGCTGCATCCTGAATATATAAAATTGATTGGCTGGGTGGTAGCATTGGATGCGCTAACCACCATTCCTTTTTCAAGATTAAGATTAGCAGGAAGACCAAAAAGATTTGCCTTTATTAAAGTAGGTGGCATATTCGTAAATATATTAGCAACCTATTTCTTTATTAGTATTTTACCCAATCACGCTAGTTTATATAAACCAGGTTATGAAGTTGGCTATATTTTAATTGCCAATATTATCCAAAATGTTTTTGTATTAATCTTATTACAAAAAGAAATTCGGTCCTTGCGATTTAATATTGACTTTGTCTTGTGGAAACAAATGATGATATATGCACTGCCCTTAATTTTAGTAGGATTTGGAGGGATGATCAATGAAACTATGGACCGTATTATGCTTGGATGGTGGGCTAATGGTGGAAGCCCCGAGGCCAATAAAGCATTAGTAGGTACTTATAGTGCTTGTTATAAATTGGCTATTTTAATTACCATTTCAATACAAGCATTTAGAATGGGCGCAGAGCCTTTCTTTTTTAAACAAGCGCAATCCGATAATGCACAAAGAACTTATGCAAGAGTGATGAAGTTTTTTGTGATTACTTTATGTATTATGTTTTTAGGCGTTGTTTTATATTTAGACATTTGGAAAGAATTTATACGCAATCCAAAAATGTATGAAGGTTTAAAAGTAGTACCCATCTTACTTATAGCAAATATGTTTTTAGGCGTTTATTACAACTTAAGCATATGGTATAAACTAAGTAACAAAACAATGGCTGGGGCTTGGATCACCTTGCTTGGAGCGGCTATTACAATCTTGATTAACTTTTTATTCATTCCACATTTTGGATATATGGCAAGCGCATGGGCTACTTTCTTTTGTTATGGTAGTATGATGGTGGTAAGTTACAAATGGGGACAGAAAATTTATTTTATTCCCTATGCGACCAAAAAATTGATTGCCTACTTTGTCATTGCTTTATTGCTTTATAGCTTTAACCTACTAATTTTATGGATCTCTGATAATAAAGCTTTTAATTATTTGTTTGCAAGCATTTTATTTATTGGCTTCATGGTGTTTGTTTCAAAAATTGAGCGAAAAGAATTTAATACCCTATTTCAAAAAAAAGCATAATGGCCGAAGATTTAAGCATCCTAAAAGGAAGCAAAATAGAACAATACGAATCCCTCCTTCCTCAAATTGAAGGATTGCTTCATGGAGAAAATAATTTAATTGCAAACCTTGCTAATATTAGTGCTGCCTTAAAAGAACAATTCAATTGGTGGTGGGTTGGTTTTTATTGGGTGCATGAGGACGAATTGATTTTGGGTCCATTTCAAGGTCCAGTTGCCTGCACTAGAATAAAAAAAGGAAGGGGCGTTTGTGGTGGCGCTTGGGAACAAGGAAAAACATTGATGGTAGAAGACGTAGAAAAATTTCCTGGACATATTGCTTGTAGTAGTGCTTCTAAATCGGAGATTGTTGTTCCTGTTTTTAAAAACGGCAATATCGTTGGCGTTTTGGATGTAGACAGTGAATTATTTGCACATTTTGACGAAACCGATCAATTGTATCTAGAAAAAATTGTCAGAATGATCCCCTAGGCTTAAAAAGTCCCCAAAAAATTAAAAAAATCAAGTAAGTTTGCAACCCCTAAGCGGATGTGGCGAAATTGGCAGACGCACTAGACTTAGGATCTAGCGCCGCGAGGCGTGTGGGTTCGACCCCCTCCATCCGCACTCCATTATCAAAAAAGCCCTTTTCTATCCTTGAAGAGGGCTTTTTCTTTGTAAAAAGCTCCCCTTTTTAGTCCTAAAAACATACCTTTGCCCCCCTTAAACACTACAAATAAGCAGCTAAAAAGTAAGATTATGGCAACGATAAAAAGAAGCAACATTGCATTGTTAAATGACAAATTAACTGTCACCATTGCTAAAGAGGACTACATTAAAGGTTTTGAAACCAGTTTGAAAAAGTATTCTAAAACTGCCAACATTCCTGGTTTTAGAAAAGGAATGGTACCTGCAGGTTTAATTAAAAAAATGTACGGACAATCGGTTTTCCAAGACGAGGTAATCAAGACCGTGGAAAACGAAATGAATCAATACATTGCAAAAGAAAAATTGGAAATTTTTGCGCAACCATTGCCTGTCACTAGCGAGTTTCCCAATATGGATGTAAACAATCCAAGCAGTTACGATTTTTCATTTGAAGTGGGTTTAAAGCCTGCCTTTACAGTTGACACAAAAGGCATCAAAGCTACCCGCTATAAAATTGAAGCAACAGACGATATGGTAAATGCGGAAGTAGAAAGATTACAAATTCGCAATGGAAATATGACGGAGCCAGAAGCTGCTGAAAGTGAAGAGAATGTATTGAATGTTACATTCACTGAGTCTGATAAAGACGGTAATTCAATAGAAGCCGGATTAACAAAAGACAACTCTTTATTAATTAAATATTTTGCCCCTAAAGCAAGAAAACAATTTATTGGTAAAAAAGTTAATGATACCGTTACAATTCAACTGAGCAAAGCATTTGAGGAAAAAGAATTAGATATAATTTTGGGTGATTTAGGATTGACAAAGGAAGAGGCTGACAAGTATTTTACATTGACGATTACAAAAGTAGGCATCGTAGAAAAAGCAGCTTTAGATGAAACTTTATTTACGGTGACGTATCCAAATCAAACCATTACCACTGAAGCTGAATTTAGAGATGCAGTTAAGAAAGACATTGAAGGTTATTATGAAGGGCAATCTCGTAACCAATTGCATGATCAAATTTATCATGCGTTAATTGACAATACGAAAATGGAATTCCCTACCGATTTTTTAAAGCGTTGGCTACAAACAGGCGGCGAAAAGCAAAGAACTGCAGAAGAAGCAGAGAAAGAATATCCTGTTTTCCAAGACCAATTAAAATGGACTTTAATTAGCACACAGTTAATAGCAGATCACAAAATTGAAGTGGTTGCAGAAGATTTAAAAGATTTTGCAAAACAACAATTAATGAGCTACATGGGGGGTCAATTGGGCGCATTGGGAGACAATGACAAATGGTTGGAAGATTATGCAGCAAGAATGATGCAAGACAGAAAATTTGTTGAGGATAGTTACCACCGCATTAGCACCGACAAATTGTTCAAAGCAATTGAAGGGGAAGTAAGTGCAAAGGATGAAAAAATTGCAGCAGACAAATTTGCTGAAAAATTGCAACAACATCGCCACTAATCCACTAATTAGCCATTAAAAAGCTATTTATCTGATATTCAAGACCCTCCCTTAACCGAGAGGGTCTTTTTTTAACCAAAAAGACTAAGTTTGGCACCCTTTTTGCTCTAGCGTAAGGGAATCCGTTTTACCTTTACAATATCTGAAAAACACATATATGAACCTAGGAAAAGAATTTGAAAAGTATGCAGTTAAACACCGTGGCATAAGCAGTAACAGTTTACACCAATACCAAAACAGTGTAACCAACCTTACCCCCTATATTATTGAGGAAAGACCCATGAATGTGGCTAGTATGGATGTATTTAGCCGTTTAATGATGGATCGTATTATTTTTTTAGGTGAAGGTATCAATGACTATGTAGCCAATATTGTAACGGCGCAATTGTTATTCTTAGAAAGTACCGATAGAACCAAGGATATTCAAATGTATATTAACAGCCCAGGAGGAAGTGTTTATGCTGGATTAGGCATTTATGATACCATGCAATTCATCAGCCCTGATGTTGCCACTATTTGTACCGGTATGGCAGCAAGCATGGGTGCTATTTTATTGTGCGCTGGTGTTGAAGGAAAAAGAACTGCATTAAAGCATAGCCGTATCATGTTACACCAACCAAGTGGTGCGGTGGGTGGACAAGCTTCCGACATTGAAATTACGGCAAGAGAAATTAAGAAATTAAAGCATGAATTATACGAAGTAATTGCCATTCATACGCACAAGGATGTGGATGTGGTGGCGAAGGATTGTGATAGAGATTTCTGGATGACTGCAGCTGAAGGAAAAGCATATGGATTGGTGGATGAAGTTTTATTAACCAACCCAAGAAAATTAAAGAAGTAGTCACTTGCGCATTTTAAAGTGAAAACACAATAATTAAATAATTTTTCAAATCGAAAATATGATACTGAATAAAAGTTTTTTAATGGAAGATGAGGAAGCACCTAAAGAAGACAAAAAAGAAGACAATGGTCCTGGGTTTTTAAATAAAAAAATGGAACAAATCTTTTTTGAAAAAAGATCTATTTATTTATGGGGCCAGGTGGACGACAAGTCGGCTAAAGATATAGTGACTAAACTTTTATTATTAGATGCGGACAAACCTGGCGAAGAAATTAATTTCTATATCAATAGCCCAGGTGGCGTGGTAACAAGTGGTATGGTAATGTTTGATACCATGAACTTAATTAAAAGTCCTGTGCATACTATTTGTATGGGACTCGCTGCAAGTATGGGTTCTATTTTATTAAGCATGGGCGAAAAAGGGAAACGTTCTATTTTCCCGCATGGGGAAGTGATGATTCACCAACCAAGCTTAGGTGGATATTACCAAGCAACCAGTGCAGATATTGAAATCCAAGCTGAACAAATCCGAAAAACAAAAGAATTAGGTGCACAAATATTAGCTAAGAACTGTGGTAAATCTATCGAACAAATCATGGCCGATTTTGACAGAGATTATTGGATGAATGCAGAGGAAGCAGTAGCCTACGGTATTGTAGATTATGTTGCGAAGACTTTATAGTGCGGATGAATTAAATAAAGAAAATTGAAAATGAAAACAAGCAAAGGCGATACAAGTATACATTGTTCATTTTGTGGACGCAGCAGAGACGAAGTGAAAATTCTGATTGCTGGACAGGATGGGCATATTTGTGAAAACTGTATTGAGCATGCGCATGAGATTATTGAAAAAGAATTTCACCAGAAAAAAGCAGACGGTAAAGCAGGCAATTTAAAAGTTCAAAAGCCTACAGCTATAAAAGCATTTTTAGACCAATACATTATTGGACAAGACGAGGCAAAAAAAATATTATGCGTTGCCGTATACAATCACTTTAAACGCATTAACCTCCCCAGCATCTCAACAAATGAAGTTGAGATAGAAAAGAGTAATGTAATTATGATTGGTGAAACGGGGACCGGTAAAACCTTATTAGCAAAGACGATTGCCAAATTATTAAATGTCCCTTTTGCAATTGTAGATGCAACCGTATTTACAGAAGCAGGCTATGTTGGAGAAGACGTAGAAAGCATGCTTACGCGTTTATTACAAAACTGCGACTATGATGTAGAAGCGGCTCAAAGAGGAATTGTATATATTGATGAGATTGATAAAATTGCGCGCAAAAGCGACAACGCCTCTATTACAAGAGATGTAAGTGGCGAAGGCGTTCAGCAAGGTTTATTAAAAATGTTAGAAGGAACAGAAGTTTTAGTACCCCCTCAAGGCGGTCGTAAACATCCAGACCAAAAAATGATAAAAGTAGATACTAAAAATATCTTGTTTATTTGTGGTGGCGCTTTTGATGGTATTGATAAAATTATTGCACGCAGAATTAACACCAATGCCATTGGATTTAGCGTAAATAAAGACGAGCAGGAATTGCAACGTAAAAACTTGTTAAGATTTGTAAATGCACAGGATATAAAAACCTTTGGTTTGATTCCTGAGATGTTAGGCCGTTTACCTATCGTTACCCATTTAGAGCCATTGGATGCAGCAACCTTAAGAAGCATTTTAACAGAACCTAAGAATGCATTAATCAAACAATACACACAATTATTTGCGATAGAAAATATCAAGTTAAGCATTAATCCTGCCGTCTATGATTTCATTACTACAAAAGCAATGGAATATAAATTAGGTGCAAGGGGGCTAAGGAGTATATGTGAGAGTCTATTCACACAAGCCATGTTTGATTTGCCAGGAACAGAGATCAAGGAATTTAATGTGGATTTGGATTATGCAAAAAATATGTTTGATAAAAGTAAATTGAGTACTTTAAAAGTTGCTTAAAATATAAAACCATTAAAAAATTAATTTATGCAAGAATTAATCGATCGCCTAGTAAAAGAAACAGGTGTAACACCAGAACAAGCAAAACAATCTATTGAAACCATTGCTGCATTTGTAAAAGAAAAATTTCCAATGTTGGGTGGTGCGGTAAACCAAATTTTTAAAGCTGGGAAATAATTATTAATTGTACGGTTACTTAGTCAATGAATTTAACACTTTGCCGTAAATGCTCCGCTTCGGCTTTTGTTAAATCAAGTGCTTCTACCATTACTGCCCAATTGAGCTTTCCCCCCATTGAACGCTTTAGTTTTAAAATGTTCCAAATTTGAGGATCGGAAAAAAGATTTAGTGCTTTCCAGTCCTGAAAGCGCATTGCTTTGGCATTTAACAAATGTGGAGTTTTGTTATTTACAAATAAATGCCCTCGTAGTATTTGATAAATTGAATCGGACAGTCCGTACACTTTTGCTATTTCACTTGGTTTGGTAAATGCACCTTTATATTGCTTAAATGCAATTATTCTTTGTACTAAATAATTGGGAAGTGCTGTTTTTTGCAGCCACTCACTTTCTGTTGCAGCATTGATATCAATCTTCCATTCATCTTTATTAAATGAAAGGTTATTCCTCTTGTAATATTTCATGCTGTTGTTCCTTGATGCCCAATTAGTATTTCCCTTACTAGCAATTATTATATATGGGCTCAATGCCGCGTATAGTGCTGGACTTAATCCATATAGTTTTGAGAAATCTTGTTTGGACTTAAAGTAACCTCCTTTTGCACGGTAGTGCATTAAATTGCTTACTTGTTTAGCAGGAATACCCAACTGAATGGCATGTACACTGTCTATTGTATTGGGGTCAAAATTAAAAGGATGCACATTCTCTAGGGATGCACTGTTTGCAATGATTGACTTATTTGGGAAAAGAAGACTTATGCAAACCGATCCCAAAAGTATGACTCCCAATGCAATGATGCCTTTTATTTCTTTCTTAGAAAAAATAAAAAAAGCCTTCCAAGATGGTTGTATCATTTTAGTACTAAACTAAAATTTTACACATAGCTGTATGAGCGTATTTATACGATTATTTTCTTTGCAATTCAATTCTTAATCAAACTTCTACACAGAAAATTGCAACCCATCATAAGCCATTTTAATAAATGAAGGCAGCTTGGGCTCCTCAATTGCTTGCAAGCCTATTTGATGACTAAAGTGCGTGAAATAAACCTGAGGAATCGCTAATTCAGTTGCCAATGCTATAGATTCAGCTAAAGTAAAATGGGTGGGATGTGGCTGCGGACGCAGGGCACTTAAGATAAGTACCTTGGATCCTTTTATTTTTTCCTTTTCCGCATCGCTGATAAAATTTAAATCGGTTACATAGGAAAAATCCCCCACCCTAAATCCCAAAACGGGTAATTCCCGATGCATCACTTGTATTGGTATGAATTTTAAGTCGCCTATTTTAAAAGGATCTTTTTCAATTGTATGAATCATCATTTCTGGTAAACCTGCATCCTTGTTTTTTTCAAATGCGTAATAAAAATCTCTTTTAATAGCCACTTGTGTAATGGCATTTGCATAAATCTCCATAGGCTTGTTAGAATGGAAATTGAAAGGCCTTATGTCATCTAATCCAGCATAATGATCCCGATGTGGATGGGTGAAAACAACTGCGTCTAAGTGCGTAGTATTGGTCCTTAACATTTGATACCTGAAATCGGGGGTTGTATCTATAACCACTGCTCTATTTTCGGACTCAATTTTAATGCTGGTTCTAAGTCGGGCATCCCTAGGATCTTTAGAAAGGCATACTTCGCAATCGCAACCAATTAAGGGTACACCTGTACTTGTTCCGGATCCTAAAATGGTAATATGTAGCAAAATAGTTGCTTTATTTTACGCTTCGGTAAGTGACAAGCGTTTTACTTCCTCATATAATTTTTGAGAATCGTGTGTAAGCTTATCAAATTGAATATCTAATTGTGGTATTAATTCTAATAATGTATTAATACGTGCTTCTAAATTTAAAAATTTATTCAAAACCACAATTCTTTTTGATTCTAATAGACACCAACCGCTTTGGAAGTTGCCTCTTTCATATCTAACCACAAAATCTGATTCACCTAAAATATCTTCCAATTTGTTTAATGTAGTTTGCGTCAATTTCATATTATGCATTGATTTATAGGGTAGTAAGTGGACATACAAATATAGTTTTTTACCAAACTAAGGGGGGAATTATAGCGCAGTAGTTATTCACATTTCGTACCTTTACCAACACTCATTTTTATGGCTTTTACACATCGAAAAATTATTAACGACCCAGTACATGGTTTTATTACCATAAATGACCCCATTATTTTTGGGATCATTGGTCACCCCTTTTATCAAAGACTTAGAAGGATTCAGCAAATGGCTTTAGCGCAATTGGTATACCCTGGCGCAGTGCATACAAGACTTCATCACTCTTTGGGTGCGTATCATTTAATGACCATTGCAATTAATGAATTGAAAGAAAAGGGAATAGACATCACACCAGAAGAAGCATTGGCAGCAAAGGCAGCCATCTTATTACACGATATTGGACATGGCCCTTATTCACACGCACTAGAAAAAATACTATTAAAAGGAATTGATCACGAGTCTATCTCCTTGCGCATTATGCAGGCATTAAATGAGGAAGAAGATTCCATATTAAAAGGAAAACTTACACTTGCTATTCAAATATTTACCAATCAATATCCTAAGCGTTTTTTACATCAATTAATAAGTGGGCAACTAGACGTAGATCGTTTAGATTATTTGTCAAGAGATAGTTTTTTCACAGGCGTGAGCGAGGGCGTTGTTGGTTATGAGCGTATCTTAAAAATGCTTACTGTAAAAGACAACGAGTTGGTAGTGGAAGAAAAAGGATTAAATAGTGTTGAGAAATTTTTATTCTCAAGACAATTAATGTATTGGCAGGTATACCGACACAAAACAGTAGTAGCAAGTGAAAAAATGTTGGTTAAAATTGTGGAACGCGCTCAATTATTATTTAGTCGTAATGACAAGTCGGTTCAAACAGGAAGTTTGCTAGATTACTTTTTATCTAATCCAAGCATCCAATTAAACCAACTTGATCTAACTACTTATTGCAAATTAGATGACACCGATATTTTATTTGCCATTAAACAGTGGCAAAATAATAACGACCCTATCCTTTCCATGCTTTGTAAAGGATTATTGAATCGCAAGTGTTTTAAATGTCAAATTCAAGCAAGTCCTATTAGCGACGAACAGTGGGAAAAAGCAAATCAATCTATTCAAGCGCGCTTCCCATATAGTGAAGCGGATCTTTCTTTTTTATGTTTTAAAGGAACGATATCCAATACCTTGTACAAGAATGACAACGAAACCATTAAAATATTGCTAAAATCAGGTGAAATTGCCAACATTTCGTCTATTCAGAACGCTTTAATCGTTGAAAGTCTTTCTGCCCCCGTGAAAAAATTTTACATTTGCTTACTTAACGAATAACCCCCATTCAAACATTAAAGCATGCTACAATTTAGTGCCCAACAAATTGCATTGATGATTCAAGGAAAAGTGGAAGGAGATGCTGCTGTGGTAGTTGGACAATTTGGGAAAATAGAAGAAGCAACTACTGGCGAACTTACCTTTTTGGCCAATCCAAAATATGAGGAGTTTTTATATCAAACCAAAGCAAGTATTGTTATCATCAATGAAGCTCTTGTATTAAAAACACCCATTGCTGCTACCCTAATCCGAGTGCCTGATGCGTATGCTGCATTTGCTACTTTACTTACAAAATATCAGGCTTTAAAAACACAAAATTTATCTGGCATTCAAAGCCCTTCCTATATTTCAAATTCAGCTAAACTAGGTGAGCACCATTATGTAGCTGCATTTGCGCATATTGGAGACAATGTGCAAATTGGAAATGATGTGAAGATTTTCCCCAACGTAGTAATCGGTGAAAATGTGAAAATTGGAAACAATGTTACGCTTCATCCAGGTGTAATTATTTATGCAGATTGTATATTAGGAAATAATATAACCATTCATTCAGGCGCTGTCATTGGAAGTGATGGATTTGGTTTTGCACCCACTGCAGATGGATCTTATCAAAAAATTCCCCAATTGGGTAACGTGGTCATTGAAGACAACGTTGAAGTTGGTTCCAATACCACCATTGATAGAGCAACCATTGGTTCCACGGTGATTAGAAAAGGAGTAAAACTTGACAATCTTATCCAAGTTGCCCATAATGTAGAGGTGGGAGAAAATACGGTAATTGCTGCCCAGGTGGGTTTGAGTGGTAGCACCAAAGTAGGAAAAGGGGTTATGATGGGTGGCCAAGCAGGAACTGCAGGACATTTAAGCATCGCCAATGGAGTGAAAGTGGCTGCCCGAAGTGGCATCACCAAAACAATAGACAAAGCCGATTCCACCATTACTGGATTCCCCGCTGCCGAACATAGTACAGCCCTTAGAGCCCAAATTCACCTGAAAAACCTGCCAAATTTGGAAAAAAGGGTTAAAGAATTGGAAATATTGGTCACACAACTGTCTCAAAAAGGCTAATTAGCCTAATTTTGTGAAAATCACCACATTAAGTGTGGATGAATAAATTTATTATAATATGGATGAGCAATTCAATCCCGATAAACAGCATACCCTTTCAGCCAGTGTTAGCATAAGTGGTACCGGATTGCATACGGGTGTTTTAGTAGATATGACCTTGAATCCAGCCAACCCAGGATTTGGCATTCAATTTCAACGCATAGACCTACCTAATAAACCCATCATAAAGGCCGATTGTGATTTAGTAACTGATACGAGTAGAGGAACAACCCTACAAATAGGGGATGC
>CANHIR010000036.1 GCA_947461015.1 Bacteroidota bacterium
ACTGTCTTCATTTGAGATCTATTTGTTTGTTTAAAAAAGTGAGCTGCTATCGCAGATTCACGCCCATTATTCTTTCTCAAAAATGGAGCGCGAAGATAGGACATAATAAAGTAGCAACCAAGGCTGCTACTTAATATTATCTAAAACGTTGATTTTTAACCTCTTGACTTTAATTGAGCATGCACAAACAAGCTTGTAATACTCTTGTTTTCATAGGCATTTCTTATGGCTATGGCGAATAAATCCGCCACCGTTACCACCTTAATTTTTGGAGAACTATGTTGCAATGGAATGGTATCGCAAACCACCAATTCTTCTAAAATAGAATTTTCAATGTTTTCATATGCTTTTCCGCTTAAAACAGGATGCGTAATTAAAGCGCGCACTGTTCTAGCTCCTTTTTCTTTTAATAAGGCTGCCGCTTTCACCAAAGTACCGCCTGTATCACAAATATCATCTACCAAAACAATGTCTTTACCAGCTACCTCTCCTATAACCACCATACTTGCAATTTCATTGGCACGTTTACGGTGCTTATCACAAATAACCATTTCGGCATTAAAGTAATTGGCCACTTCACGCACACGATTGGTACTTCCTACATCTGGTGCAGCAAAACAAAGATTTTCTAATTTTAAAGACTCTATGTATGGAATAAATATTGCCGAGCTATCCAAATGATCCACAGGGACATCAAAGAAACCTTGAATTTGTGCCGCGTGTAAATCCATGGTGATTACTCTATTTGCACCGGCTGCCTCTAATAAAGTGGCAATTAATTTTGCTCCAATGGCAACCCTTGGCTTGTCCTTACGGTCCTGACGGGCGAAACCATAGTAAGGAATAACTACAATAATTTTATAAGCGCTTGCACGTTTTGCTGCATCTATCATTAATAACAACTCAAATAAATTGTCGGTGGGCGCATAAGTGCTTTGCACTAAAAAAACATAGTCTCCACGCACACTTTCTAAGAAAACGGGCTGAAACTCGCCGTCGCTAAATTTTTGAATATTGATTTTTCCAATGGGTGCGCCAAAACGTTGGGCAATTTTCTCTGCCAGGGCCGTTGAGCCAGTTCCAGCAAATATTTTAACAGAAGGGTTCATGGGTAGGTTGAATGTGCTCCAAAGTTATCATTCTGTAAAGCATTTTGTATAGAATAAAGCGGGGACTTTTCAACAAGTCATTCACCTAGGTAAAAATTCTACTTTGTTAAGAGTATTAATACCCTTATGTAAAAGTGTATTAAAGGATAAATTGAATGCTTAATTCATAAAAATGACCATTAAATCTTGGGCCCTCAATGAACAGCCTAATCACAAACTATATACAAAAGGAGCAAATTACCTAACAGATACCGAACTGATTTCTGTTTTATTGCAACAAGGTACTGCTCAAAATAATGCCGTGGATTTAGCTAGATTGTTATTACAAAAATGCAATAATGATTTACAAAAATTTTCAAAGCTTACTGCACAAGATATACTTGTATTTAAAATTAAGGGCATTGGAAAAATGAAAGCCATACGCATTATAGCAGCCATTGAATTGGGTTCGAGAAGAATTTTAAAAACCGATTTAAGGAAAAATATATTTCAAAGTGCCGACGTAATTGCGCATTTAAAGAATAGTTTACAATTTGAATCACGAGAAATATTTGTAGTCATTTTATTAAATCAGGCCAATAAAATTATACATGAGCAAATATTAAGTGAAGGTGGAATAACCGGCACGGTAGCGGATCCCAGGGTATTGTTTAAATTAGCCTTGAGCCATGAAGCCACTGGATTTATAATTTGTCACAATCACCCTAGTGGTCAATTAAGGCCTAGCAGGATGGACGATGTGTTAACTGAAAAAGTAAAAAAAGCGGCTGCCCTTTTAGATATGAAATTAATTGATCATATTATAGTAAGCACACAGGGATACTATAGTTATGCGGAACAGTGCAGTAGTTGGTAGCAATTATGCTTGTGCAGTTGGGCCTCCAAAATTCAAAGGAATTTCTACAGGTGACATATCACCAATGGGACCATTAGCTTCTTCGTATCTTTCTACATTTTCCACCAAGGCTTTCATAAAACGCTTTGCATGCATGGGGGTTAAAATCACTCGAGATTTTACTTTACTTTTTGGCGTACCAGGCATTACATTGACAAAATCAATTACAAACTCGGCATTGCTATGGGTGATAATGGCTAGATTGGCATAAGTTCCTTCGGCAATTTCCTCGCTAATTTCAATATTAAGGGGTTGGTTTGGGTTTTGTTCCATGGTATAAATTGAGTGACAAAGATACAAGGGATGGAATGTTAAAAAAAAATTAGCGTACAGCATTTCTATGAACTAAATTTGCGCCATGTTAGTATTAGATGGTAAAATAGCCTCCGCAGCCGTAAAAGCTAGTCTTTTGCAAAAAACACAAGCCTTAAAAGCAGCCGGAAAAAGAACACCTCATTTAGCAGCCATTTTGGTGGGCAATAATGGGGCCAGCGAAACCTATGTTGCCAGCAAAGTGAAAAATTGTGATGAAACTGGTTTTGGAAGTTCTTTGATTCGTTTTAATGAGGATGTTACAGAAGCCGATTTACTTGCGAAAATTAATGAGTTGAATGAAGACAAAAACATAGACGGCATTTTGGTACAACTTCCTTTACCAAAACATATACACGACGAAAAAATTATTGAAGCCATTCATCCCAATAAAGATGTGGACGGATTTCATCCAATGAACATTGGCAGAATGGTACAAGGTTTGGATACGTTTATTCCTGCAACCCCTTATGGTGTTTTATTAATGCTGGAGCATTTTAATATTGAAACCAAAGGCAAGCATGTTGTAGTCATTGGTCGTAGCAATATTGTAGGCAGGCCCATGAGTATTTTATTAAGCAGTGACAGACCTCAAGGAAATGCACATGTTACACTTTGTCACAGGCATACACCTAAAGAACTAACCATCAAACTTGCTCAACAAGCCGATATTTTAATAGTTGCCGTTGGTATTCCAGAATTTGTAACTGCAGATATGATTAAACCAGGTGCAGTTGTTATTGACGTAGGCATTACCAGAGTGGAAGATGCTACTGCTAAAAAAGGCTTTCGTATTAAAGGGGACGTACATTATGAACAAGCTATCACTATAGCATCCGCAGTTACCCCTGTACCAGGTGGTGTGGGACTTATGACCATTGCGGGTTTACTAATGAATACCCTGAAAGCATACGAAAGTAAATTTTAACTTACATGACCAACACTTCAAGTATACAATATCCAGTAATGGAAATGTTTTATTCATTGCAAGGTGAAGGATATCACCAAGGCAAAGCAGCTTTTTTTATTCGCTTGGCCGGTTGTGATGTAGGATGTGTTTGGTGTGATGTGAAAGACAGTTGGGACGCAAGCAAGCATCCTGTATTATCAATTGAAGAAATAGTAAATAGCGCTTTGGCGCATCCCTGTCGTTTAGCCATTATCACCGGTGGTGAACCGCTTCTTTATCCTTTAGACGCTTTAACTTCCGCCCTAAAAGCTGCTGGATTTCAAACCAATATTGAAACTTCCGGATCAAGCCCTATGTCTGGAAAATGGGACTGGGTATGTTTATCTCCTAAAAAATTTAAAGCACCACTTCCTGAAAATGTAGCTTTGGCTTCTGAATTAAAAGTAGTGATATTTAACAAGTCCGATTTTGAATGGGCCGAAACCTATGCAAAGCAAACAACGGCAGGTTGCAAGCTATTCCTACAACCAGAATGGGACAAACAAGTTCAAATCACCCCACTGGTAATTGAGTATGTTAAAGCAAACCCAAAATGGGAATTAAGTGCGCAATTGCACAAGTACATTCAAGTACCCTAATTATATTTACAGTTCAATGAAGTAGTATGAAAAATAGGCTAGCACTATTTTTATGGGTAGTTGCGTTTTTATGTTGCATAGCTAATAAAGCGAATGCGCAAAATGAGCTTGCAGCAAGTAAATTATTAGACAAAGCAGCTATTGCTTTTGATGCACAAAATTATGATGAGTGTATTCAATTGCTTCAATCCAGCATTCAAAAAGACACCAATTATGTTGACAGTTACATTACCTTATTTCAGGTGTATGTTAAAATAAAACAGCAACAAAATGCAATTGCTATTTTTGAAAAAGCAATGCAAAAAGATAACGAGGGTTGTATTCCTTACTTTTTAAAATACGCTACTGCACTTGCTAGCGTAGGAGAATACGAAAAAGCATATAATTTGCTAAATACATATCAGACAAAAACACCGGCCTATCAACAACAAAAAATTAAGGAATTAATCTCCGTTTGCAATTTCGCAAAACTTCATCCAGCAGACCCTTTTATTGAAGTGATTAATGTTGGCGATAGTATTAATAGTTCAAATGCGGAATATTTCCCAACCATTTCAGTACAGGATAGTTTATTTGTATTTATGCGTAGAGACAGTTACAAGCGAGAAGACTTTTTATACAGCACCATTTCAAAAAATACATTCACTTTAGCCAAACCTCTTTCTGATAGTTTAAATTTTGCCGACAAAAAGGGGGCTCCCAGTTTATCCTCCGACTTAAATACTTTGTACTATGCTGCAGAATACAACGAGATGGGCTTTGGTAGATATGATATTTACATGGTTCAAAAAAAAGATACAGGCTGGTCATTTCCTATTAATCTTGGACGAAATATAAATTCTGATTTTTGGGAAAGCGCGCCAAGTATTTCACCCGATGGGCAAGCATTGTTTTTTAGTAGTAATATTCCCGGTGGTTATGGAGGTATTGATATTTATGTTGCTTATAAAAATAAAAATGGGGATTGGGGTCAAGCATATAACATGGGGCCAAACATAAATACGACAGGAGACGACCAAACGCCATTTATACATGCCGATAACAGGACCTTGTATTTTTCATCAAATGGTTGGCCAGGATATGGCGGAACTGATATTTTTGTCTCTTATAAAAGAGTAGATGGGAAATGGAGTAAGCCAACTAATTTAGGTTATCCTATCAACACCTTTAATGACGAAGGTAGTATTGCAATTGCAAGCAATGGGAAGGAAGGTTACATGGCTAGCGATAGAGCAGATAGTAGAGGAGGTTTAGATATTTACAAAGTAATATTACCAAAAAACGTACAAGCAAATAAAACCTTTTATTTCAAAGGAATTATTACCGATGCAAAAACCAATAAAGCACTCCCTGGCTTAGTGCGTTTAGCTGACCCAAAAGATAGTACCCGATTTATGCTCGTAAATGTTGATAGCAGTGGCTTATTCGTGCTGTCTATTCCGCAATTTGATTCATTAGGCATTCAAGTAAATAGCCCTCAGCATGAATATGCAAGTATGATACTTAGTAAGGATAGTCTTTATCAAATGACCGGAACTACTCAATATTTTAATTTAAGCCCCATACAAAATAAATTTACGAAGGATTTTAAAAACGTATTTTTTGAAATTAACGCAGCACAGTTAAAAACTGCGTCAAATATAGAATTGGATGCATTGGTAAATTATTTAGTTTCCAGTCCAAATGCGCATATTTTAATTGAAGGGCATACGGATAATACAGGAAGCGAATTAGCCAATATTAATTTATCTGAAAAACGCGCCAACGCCATTGGGCAGTATCTAATTGATAAAGGAATTGCTAAAAATAGAATTGCTGCTAAAGGTTATGGATCAAGCAAACCCATTGCAGACAACAACACTGTAAATGGACGTGCACAAAATAGACGCTCTAGTTTTACCATTACACTCCCTTAATTTTCAAAGCAACTATTCAACATTAATCATAGTATAAATACGCCAATTTCAATGGTTTAATTTAGCGATGTTTATACAATGTCAAATAAAGAAGAAACATTACTATATACGATTGCATTTAGCATGCTGGAAGGCGTTTCAGATGCGCAAAAATTAATGATGCTTAGAAAATATGGTGACGCTATATCTATTTTTCAATTAAATAAAAAAAATAAAACGCTTTGGCCCATTCTTGCTGCTGAAGCTGAAATTAATTTTACAGCCAAGCATAAAATTCAATGTTTTTCCATTTTAGATTCGGGCTATCCCAATAGGCTAAATAACATTACTGACCCTCCCATGGTATTGTATACTAAGGGAGCTAGTCAATTTAATCTTCCTCAATTAATAAGTATAGTTGGAACAAGGCAACATACTTATCAGGTGAATAAAGTAATACAAGAATTAATAGAAGGATTGCAGCATTTAAAGCTTGGTATAATTAGTGGTATGGCATTAGGAGTAGATGGCATTGCACATGCATTGGCCTTGGCAAATAAAATTCCTACCTGGGGTGTGCTAGCTCATGGACTAGATACTATATATCCAAATGCACACAGACGCCTTGCCATTAACATGCTTAGCAATGGAGGGCTCATTACGGAGTGTCGTCAAAAAACTTTAACCATGCCTTATCAATTTCCCAAAAGAAATAGAATTGTCGCAGGTATGACCGATGCTACCATCGTAATAGAAAGTCCAGTGGAAGGAGGAAGTATGATCACAGCAAAATTAGCAAGGGGGTATGACAGAGAAGTTTTTGCTGTGCCAGGTAAAATCCACGATGCAAAAAGTAAGGGCTGTTTGTGGCTTATTAAAAATAATATTGCAACAATGTATCATGATCCAATACATTTATTGGAAAACATGAACTGGCCTTTACAAAAAAGCGAATTGCAAAAACAGGCGCCGCTATTAATAAATGAGACTGAAAAAGTAAAGACATTATTATTATCTCTATCCCCTATGCAGCAATCTATTTATTTATTCATACAATCACAGGGGCCCATTCACAAGGATGCGATAGCACAGCAGCTTGCCATCTCTTCAAATGAATTATCCGCTCATTTACTCTCCCTTGAACTAAATGAACTAATTCATTTACAGGCAGGCAACCTTTATTCCGTGACATAAGTACTTGGATTTCAATGCTTAAAAAAAAGGATTTTGCCTAAATAGGTCAAAAAGCTACCTTTGCCTATGGCAACAAGAAATTCTACAAACAACTCCCGCATTTTTGGTCAAGGTTTAACATTCGATGATGTATTGTTAATGCCTGCTTATTCTGAGATACTTCCTTCCGAAGTAAAAATCTACAGTCAACTTACCAAAAACATTCAACTCAATGTTCCTATTTTGTCTTCTGCAATGGACACCGTTACTGAAGCCAGCTTAGCAATTGCCTTAGCACGCGAAGGTGGCATTGGCATTTTGCACAAAAATATGAGCATTGAACGTCAAGCTGAGCAAGTACGTAAAGTTAAGCGTAGCGAAAGCGGAATGATTGTTGATCCAATTACATTGGAAATAAATGCCACCATTGGAGACGCCTTAATTTTAATGAAGGAAAATAAAATTGGGGGTATTCCTATTGTTGACAAAGGAAATAAATTAGTAGGCATTTTAACAAATAGAGACTTACGTTTTGAGACCGATCGCAAGCGTAAAGTAAGCGAAGTAATGACTAAAGAAAATTTAATCATTGCACCAGAAGGAACCGATTTAAGAAAAGCGGAAAAAATATTACGTCAGTATAAAATTGAAAAATTACCTGTTGTAAGTAAGCAGGGAAAATTAATTGGCTTAATTACGTATCGCGATATTTTACAATTAAGTGCATTTCCAAATGCAGTGAAAGATAAAATAGGTCGTTTACTAGTAGGTGCTGCATTAGGTATTACCAAGGATTTATTGGATCGTGCAGCTGCATTACAAGCAGTAGGTGTAGATATCGTTTCTTTAGACAGCGCGCACGGTCATAGCAAAGGGGTGATTGAAGCCTTAAAAACTTTAAAAAAGAATTTTAAAAACTTACCTGTGATTGCAGGAAACGTAGCTACTTCCCAAGGGGCTTTAGCATTAGCAAACGCAGGAGCAGATGCCGTGAAGGTTGGTATTGGGCCAGGATCTATTTGTACAACAAGAATTGTAGCAGGTGCCGGTGTGCCACAATTAACAGCTATCATGGAAGCGACTAAAGCATTGAAAGGAAAAAATATTCCTGTTATTGCAGACGGTGGTATTCGTTATACAGGTGATATGGTGAAGGCATTAGCTGCCGGTGCCAATTGTGTGATGATGGGAAGTATTTTTGCTGGAACCGAAGAAAGTCCTGGCGAAACCATTATATATGAAGGCCGTAAATTTAAAGGCTACCGAGGAATGGGTAGTATTGGTGCCATGGGCCAAGGAAGTGGCGACCGTTATTTTCAAGAAGGAACGGATAGTAAAAAGTTTGTACCAGAAGGAATTGAAGGTCGTGTAGCTTATAAAGGAAATCTAAACGAAATTATTTATCAATTTGTTGGAGGACTTAAGGCAGGCATGGGATACTGTGGTGCTAAAACCATTAAAGATTTACAAAATGCAACCTTTGTTCAAATCACCAATGCGGGTATGAAAGAAAGTCATGCGCATGATATTGATATTACTAAAGAAGCTCCAAACTATAGCCGTAAATAAAGTGGTATGAAAAAAGCATTGGCGGAACTAGGCCGAAAAATATTTGATAAATATTTTTTTATATTCCTATTTATATTTTCATGTTTTAATTTTAACAATCAAGCTTCTGCTCAAGAAACAGCTACGAATACAAAATTGCGCATTAGTATTCTTACTTGTGATGCTGGAAGCGATATATACACCATATGGGGTCATACCGCAGTGCGCGTGGTTGATAGTTTAAATAATACCGACTATGTTTTCAATTTCGGGACATTTGATTTTGAAACACCCAACTTTATTGCCAAATTCATGAGAGGCGACTTAAACTACTTTATCGCTGCAAATGATTTTTCTACTTTTTATAAAGAATATAAAGAAAATGGCAGAGCGGTTCATGAACAGGTATTAAAACTAACTCCTACCGAAAAGGAAAGCTGGTATCAAGCACTTATAGTGAATATGAGGGAAGAGAATAAATTTTATTTATATAATTTTATTTCAGACAATTGTACCACAAGAATCAAAGACGGTCTTTTCAAACATGCTCCAATAAACGGCTACAGCATTGGTATTCATTCCTATAGAGAGGAGGTAGTGGGTGCTACTTATAAAGGCGGATTGGGCTGGATTGGGCTTGGCATTGACTTATTATTAGGTGCCACTTCCGATAAAACACCCAACTTATTTCAAGAAGCTTTTCTTCCTGCATTACTGTACAAGAAAATTGAATTAAACCCCAAATTAGTACTTGCAAAAAATGAAATTATTCCTGCTGGTAAGCCTATTGAAAAAGGAATTAGTCCAGTAACTTATTTGATGCTGTTTTTGTTAATCTACCTTTTTGTGTCCAATTGGAATGCATCAGCAACACAAAAAATTGCTAAGGTATTGGATGTGACTTTGTTAATTTTATTTGGTATTTGCGGCGTCTTGGTTTTATATATGAGTCAGTTTTCATTACACACTGCTTGTCATGAAAATTATAACATTATATGGTTACATCCTTTGTACTTATTGGCAATTCCTGTTTATTTTATTTCTAAAAAATGGGCCGGTTATTTAGGATATTTATTTTTTACAGCAACTGCATTACTTATGTTTGCAAGCCACTGGATACCTCAGCATTTTTCAAAATCGGTAATTGTCTTAATGATTATTGCTTTATACTTGCAATTAAGATTAATTAAAAGAGGAAGGCTCGCTAAATATAAATAGCTTACCTTACTAGTTAAACGCCAATAAACATTTACTATGCTACACTACTTTGATTATGGCGTGGATCAATTGGCTTACTTTGATGAAGGCAGCCGTGAATCAATGCAACCCGTACTTCTATTCATTCACGGATTTGGCGAGGATCATTGTATTTGGAAAAAGCAAATTGAATTTCTTTCACAACACTACCGAGTAATTGCTCCAAACTTGCCTGGAGTGCATTGCAAGCCATTGACAATTCATCATTCGCATGCCCCAAGCATACGAAATTATGTTGAAGTGCTTCATGAACTCATGCATCAATTGCATATTGAAAAATATTATGTTATTGGACATAGCATGGGTGGCTATATTGGTTTGGCTTTTGCCGACTATTATGTAAATCATGTGATGGGATTGGCACTCGTTCACTCTACCAGCTACGAGGATAGTCCTGCTAAAAAGGAGTCTCGCTTAAAGGTAGCGGAGTTTATACAAGAACATGGGACTCAAAAGTTTTTAGAAACATCCATCCAAAATATGTTTGGCAACGCTTTTAAAAAATTACATCCCGAACAAATTCAGGATGTAATGGATAGCGTAAGTGATATAAGTACCGAAGCCATGGTTCAATTTGTAATGGCTATGCGCAATCGAAAAGCAAATACCCATTTGCTTATCCAACAAAGCATACCCATTTGGATGATTGTAGGCGAAGAAGATATTGCCATACCTTTTGAAGATTCCATTCAACAAATGCAACTTTTGCCTGAAAAGAATGTTATGCTATTAAATCAGGTGGGGCATATGGGGATGTTGGAAGCCTCTGAGCAAGTAAACAATGCGCTTCTTGGATTTATTCAAGCAGCAGAAAATAAATAAAGTACAAAAAAGAGATAAAAATTAAAGTATGTCAAAGATCATTTTAATTACAGGAGCAAGTTCGGGATTTGGAAAAGCCATTGCGGAAAAATTTGCAGCAGGCGGTTGGAATTTAATTTTAACTGCGCGCAGAAAAGAAAAATTAGCAGCAGTAGCCGAAAATTTAGAAAAACAGTTTGGCGTCAAAATACTTAGCTTGGTTTTTGATGTTCAAAATAAAGAGTCGGTATTTGAAAACTTAGGCAATTTGCCGGCGGAATGGCAGGCTGTAGATTTATTAGTGAACAATGCAGGATTGGCATTAGGACGTGATTCTTTTTTAGACGCTAATTTAGAAGATTGGGAAACGATGATTGATACCAATGTAAAAGGTTTATTATATGCATCTAAAGCAGTCCTACCTTATTTAATAAAGCAAGAAGGACACATTATTAATATTGGAAGTACGGCCGGCAAAGAAGTATATAAGGATGGCAACGTTTATTGTGCAACCAAACATGCAGTAGACGTGATTACCAAAGCACAAAGAATTGATTTGTTGCCTTATCATATTAAAGTAACTGCGATTCATCCTGGTGCAGTAGAAACAGAATTCTCTTTAGTTCGTTTTAAAGGAGATGCTTCAAAAGCAGCAGCAGTTTATGAAGGCTATACACCCTTGCAACCAGCAGATATTGCAGAAACGGCATGGTATGTAGCTAATTTACCTAAGCATGTTTGTATTAATGATATAGTGATGACTTGTTTAGCACAAGGCAATTCAACCATGATACACAAGGATTAAATTATAATTTAGAAAGATCTATTCAATGGAAGGGCTTTTAAATGTTCCACCCCTGTAGTAAAGTCCTTCCATATTTCCTGAACAATTTCAGCGGCAGGTTTTATTTGTTCAATCATTGCACTTACTTGTCCAATTTCCAATTCTCCTTCTTTCATATCGCCTTCATACATTCCTTTTTTAGCACGTCGGCTACCTAAAAAAGCAGCCAATTCTTCTTTGCCCCGACCCTCCCGCTCTAATGCAAGTATACTTAATGCAAAATCATTTTTTAATAAACGCACCGGCGCCAATTGTTTTAGTCCCAATTGAGTATCTCCCTCTCTCGCAGCTAATATGGCTTGTTTAAAATGAATGTGTGCACTGGATTCCAAACTACACACAAAACGTGATCCTATTTGAACCGCCTCAGCGCCCAATGCAAAAGCGGCTAACATTTGTGCTCCTGTTGCAATACCACCAGCAGCAATTACTGGAATTTTAACTGCTTTATGCACCAATGGAATTAATACCATGGTGGTTGTTTCCTCTCTCCCATTATGTCCACCTGCTTCAAATCCTTCCGCTACCACTGCGTCACATCCTGCAGCTTCGGCCTTTTGTGCAAACAAGGCGCTACTCACTACATGTACCACAATAATACCTGCTTCTTTTAAAGTGGCTGTCCAAATTTTGGGATTACCTGCACTAGTAAAAACAATGGGTACTTTTTCTTCTATAATAATATTAATATGCGCTTGTAAATCTGGATACAACATAGGCAGATTCACTGCAAAGGGTTTATCAGTTGCTGCTTTTGTTTTTTGTATTTGATCTCTTAAAATATCGGGGTACATACTTCCTGCTCCAATAATACCTAACCCCCCTGCATTGCTTACAGCACTGGCAAGTTCCCATCCACTAGCCCAAACCATGCCTGCCTGAATAATAGGTAACTCAATTTTGAATAGGCCTGTGATGTTGTTTTCAAATAACATAACAAAAATTTAAGCAATGAAAAATATAGGAACTAAAAGCTGCTTCTATTAGTCTTACCCGAAATCTATCTCGGTATTGTCTCCAATATTTAAGGTACGACTTAATCCTTTCACAGCAGCGTCACTGCCAATTAATGAATTGTCCAATACTACTTCATCCAATGAAGTGTAGGTGCCTATAATACTTTCTTTTACTACCGAACTTTTAATGGTACTGTTGTTTCCAATGGTCACATGTGGACCAATAATTGAGTTTTCAATAACACAATTGTCTGCAATACTTACCGGTGGTATAATTATGGTATTAACATACAATACAGGGTTTACCGTAAGGCCTCCCGTTTTTTTAAGCAGTACCGCATTGGCTTCTAAAAGAGACTCTTTCTTTCCGCAGTCATACCAATGCTTTACTTTAAAAGTATCAAAAGCAACTCCTTTCTTAATCATGCATTCTAATGCATCCGTTAAATTGTATTCACCATGTGATTTAATATTCTCTATAACCAACTGATGGAAACAGTCAAATAAAATTTCCGACTCTTTAATTTTATATAAGCCAACGAGCGCATGATTACTTTTTGGGATAGCGGGTTTTTCAACCGCATGCAATACTTTTCCTTCCTCATCAATTTCTACCACACCAAATTGTCTTGGATCATCAACTTTCTTAATACCCAACATACTGGTTGGGCTATCTATTACTTCTCTTATATCAAATTCACAAATAGTATCTCCTAAAGCAATAAATACTTCGTCGGCACCCACAATTTCTTTGGTCAATTGAATGGCGTGTGCCGTTCCCTGACGGTCGTTCTGATAAACAAAATGAGTTTTTAAATTAGGGTAGGTTTGCTCCACATAGTCCTGTATTTTCTCTCCTAAATAACCTACAATAAATATATACTCCTGAATGCCCACTTCCCTTAATTGATCCACGATAAAACTTAAAATGGTTTTACCCGCAATTGGAATTAGTGCCTTTGGTTGGGTATATGTGTGTGGTCGCAATTTTGTTCCTGCTCCTGCAACCGGGATAATCGCCTTCATTGTTGTCCTTTTTGGGGAGGGTAAAAATAGCAAATAACCGTTAGTAAAAGGCCAAATTTGATTCGAAAAAGGGCTATGAATGGGTTTTTGCCTTAAACTCATTGTAAATGTGGATATTAGAGGGGCAACTGTTGAAAGAAAGCTTTGTATAGGGCTAAGAATGGATTTATTTTTGTCAAATATTCTAAGAATAATCGCCTAATGCTATAAAATTCCCAATATGCAAAGAGATACCCTGGTTTTTGACATTATCAACCAAGAATTACAACGCCAACGTCGTGGCATTGAATTA
>CANHIR010000037.1 GCA_947461015.1 Bacteroidota bacterium
TGAAGGACTCCATTAATGAATTTTCCGATTATATTTGCCGCGAAATACTGGCATTGGAAATCGATTGGGTTTCGTCCCTAGAAGACGGAGTGGATGTCGAAATAAATGACCAAAAATTAAGGATTTCAGTCTTACAAAAAGGATAAATATGGCTACAAAGAAACCAGCGCCAAAGAAAGCGGCACCTGCAAAAGCAGCGGCTAAGAAAGTGGCACCTGCAAAAAAAGCGGCGCCTGCAAAAAAGGCAGCACCTGCTAAAAAAGTAGTTGCAAAAGCCCCAGCTAAAAAAGCAGTACCTGCAAAAAAAGCGGCGCCTGCAAAAAAGGCAGCACCTGCTAAAAAAGTAGTTGCAAAAGCCCCAGCTAAAAAAGCAGCACCTGTAAAAAAAGCGGCGCCTGCAAAAAAGGCAGCACCTGCTAAAAAAGTAGTTGCAAAAGCTCCTGCTAAGAAAGCTGCTCCAGCCAAAGTGGTTACAAAAGCACCTACAAAAGCACCAGCCAAAGTAGTTGCTAAAGCACCTGTAAAGCCAGCTGCTAAAGCACCAGCTAAGCCAGCTGCTAAAGTGCCAGCTAAGCCGGCAGCAAAACCTGCGGTTCCTGCAAAAGTAGTTGCTCCTGTAAAACCTGTTGCAAAATATGTACCGCCTGCAAAGCCGGTTCCTAAAATACCTACTCCTCCTGTAAAGCCAGTTCGTAAAACTGCTGAGCCAATAAAAGAAGTTAAGGTGCCAAAGATCAATGCAAAAAACAGTGTTCCATATCAACCGGGGTATGTTCCAATGGAAAGAAGAAAGGAAGTAGAAAGATCAACAGACACATTGGTTAAATATTCTGATGCAGAATTGGCTGAGTTTAAAGAAATTATTTCCCGCAAATTAGATGCGGCTAAAAAGGAACTCGTTTATTTACAGGGAATTATTACCCGTAAAGACGAATTAGGTGGCGACAATGATGATGCAAGATATATGACAATGGAAGATGGTAGTGTAAGTATGGAAAGAGAGCAATTGGGTCAAATGGCAAGTCGTCAAATTACCTTTATTGATCATTTAGAAAAAGCGTTAATGCGTATTGAGAATAAAACGTATGGAATTTGCAGAGTTACTGGTTTGTTAATTGACAAAGCACGTTTAAAAGCAGTTCCACATGCAACATTAAGCTTGGAAGCAAAATTAGGCTATGTTAAAAATAGCCCTAACGTTCCAGAATAGTTTAATCCAACAGTTAATCATTTCATTTATATAGCCTCGATCTAATCCATCGGGGCTTTTTTGTGTGCTATTTTACTTCTTGCATCTCAATCAGCTTACGGTAGTATCCGTTTTGTGCAAGTAGCTCATCATGATTTCCGCGTTCTACAATACTGCCTTTTTGTAAAACAATAATCTCATCAGCGTGACGAATAGTAGAAAGGCGGTGTGCAATTACAATGGAAGTTCTGTTTTGCATCATATTATTAATGGCGTCCTGCACTAATTTTTCACTTTCTGTATCCAATGCCGAAGTGGCTTCGTCTAAAATTAAGATAGGTGGATTTTTTAATACTGCGCGTGCAATGGTCAATCGTTGACGTTCCCCTCCACTTAACTTACTACCTCTGTCTCCAATGATTGTTTTGAAACCATCTTCTTTTTGTATAATAAAATCGTAAGCATTTGCAATTTTTGCAGCTTCAATAATTTCAGATTCGGTTGCATCGGGTTTGCCTAAAGCAATATTTGCGGCAATGGTATCATTAAACAAAATAGCTTCTTGCGTAACAATACTTATTTGCTGTCTTAAGCTATTTAAACTGTACAATTTAATATCTTTTCCGTCAATAAGAAGCTGACCTCTACTTACATCGTGAAAACGCGGCACTAAATCGGCCAAAGTACTTTTTCCTGCACCAGAGGAACCCACCAAAGCAATGGTTTTTCCTTTTTGAATGGTGAGATTTATATGATCTAAGATGGTTGCATCGGGATAAGAGAATACTACGTCCTTAAATTCAATTGCATTGTTAAACCCATTTAATTCAATAGGTTCTAGTGGCTCTTCTACAATGATAGGCGCTTCTAATACCTCGTTTAATCGATCTAAAGTAGCAGTGCCCCTATTAACGTTGTAAACTGCTTGGGATAAGGCTTTTGCAGGATTGATAATTTGAGAGAATAAGGCAACATATCCAATAAACGAGCTGCCTGATAATATTTCCCCGCTCAAAACTAACTTTCCCCCAAACCAAAGTACACAACATAAAATAATGACACCAAGTGATTCAGAAAGTGGAGATGCAAGATCACGTCGGTATAAAATTTTATTCTTGATTAAAAATATTTCATCAATTAAGCCAAAGAAACTTTTCTTTACGCGTCCTTCTGCATTAAAGGCTTTGATAATTCTTAATCCTGTTAAAGTTTCTTCCATTTGAGACATAATTTCTCCCCATTTTACTTGCGCTTTGTTGGTTTGTTTTTTTAAACTCCTCCCAATGCGTCCTACAATTAACCCGGCTAATGGAAGCAGAACAAAAACGAATAAAGTAAGCTTCACGCTTATTACAAAAAGTACAATGATAATTCCAATAATATTTAATGGCTCTTTAATCATGCCTTCTAATGCACCAATAATGGAGGTCTCTAATTCGGCAATATCATTAGAGGACCTACTTAAAATATCCCCTTTTCTTTGCTCCGTAAAATAACCAATGGGTAGCTGTAATATTTTATTATATAGAAGCTTTGAATATTTACGGGTTACTGCGTTTCGGATAGGCGCTAAAAAATAAAACGACAAGTATAAAAAAAAGTTTTTAAGTAAAACGGCCGTAATAATGCCAAAGCAAATCCATCCCAATGCTGCTACTTTACCATATTGTGTAATATTGTTTTGTAAAAATGAGTAAAGGCTATCTTTTAAGCTGCCGCTATTAACACTTGCCACTTTGGCAACACCTGAAAGTTCGTTGCTCCCAAAAATGAGGTCCATAAAAGGCACCAACATACTCAAGGAAAACAAACTAAAGACAATAGAAAGGGAAATAAACAGGGTATACAGGCCCATATAAGCCTTGTATTCCTTTATGTAACTTATGATTCGGATAAATTTCTTCATATCTAAACTATTCCTCGGAATAATCAGCAAAGTAACTAATTTTACAGCGAATCAACGATTTTGATTATGGAAGAAGGTAAAAGACAAAAACAAGTAGCTGGCGCGATCCAAACTACGATGAATGAAATATTCTTAAAATTAGGGCTTACCATAATGGATGGAGGAATGGTTTCCATTTCCTCGGTTAAAGTCACGCCAGATTTATTGGAAGCGAGAATTTATTTAAGTTTGTTTCAAGTGACCGATCAGGCGGCTTGTTTTAAGAAAATACAAGCACAAGCTTGGGAGATTAAAAAACGATTGGGGGAAGAGATGAAACACCAATTAAGACGCATTCCTGTCTTGCATTTTTATTTAGATGACACATTGGATTATGTGTTTAAGATGGAGGAGATATTAAAAACCTTATAAGTGCATTTTTTATTTGCTTGGCGATATTTTAGGGGCAAATATGCTTTTCAAGCAATTCAAATAATTGCTTGGGTAAGTGTTTTTGCAATTGCTATAGGAACAGCAGCGCTCATCACTATTTTAAGCGTATCCAATGGCTTTACCGAGATAGTAAAAGGGTTGTATGCCGATTTTTATGCAGATGTAAGGGTGACAGCCATTCAGGGTAAATATTTTACCATCACTTCCGAAAACTATGCCCAATTAAAGTCCATTGAAGGGGTAAAAGCAATAAGCAAGGTGGTAGAAAATAGCGCTTTATTGGTAAAGGGAGATTTTCAAACTGTTGCTATTGTGAAAGGTGTTGAAAATACATACGGCAATATAAATAATATAAAAAAATATCTAAAAAGAGGAGAATGTGCTATAGGGGATTCCACTGCACCAATGTTTATAATGGGTATTGGGATTGAGCAAAAACTTGGCTTGGTGCAAAATTTAATTGGAGATACAGTTCAGGTTTATGCAGTGAATAGGTCGGGAAAAAAAATAACGCAGTTGGGACAATTGAACTCATGGAAAGTGCAGCAGTCGGGCGCTTTTTCGGTTCAACAAGAATTTGACGATCAATATGTATTCACCAATACTGCTTTCGCTCAATATTTATTTGACTTGCAACCTAATGAGGTTTCCGCTATTGAATTTTCTATAAATGGAAACGAAGAAAAGGTAATAGCTGAAATTAAGAAAATAGTAGGCCCTCAATTTTTAGTACAAAATAAATACCAACAAAATATTGATTTATACAAAATTATGCAAGTTGAAAAGTGGATTATATTTTGCATACTAGCCATTATCATGTTGGTTGCGTCTTTTAATCTTGTAGGAGCTTTAACCATGTTGGTATTGGAAAAAGAAAAAGACATTCATGTACTAAATGCAATGGGTGCAACAAAATGGGATATTCAAAAAATATTTTTATTGTTGTCCGGTGTAATGGCGCTGATGGGTGCCCTTATTGGTGGAGGCATTGCAAGCCTGTTTATTTGGCTACAGCATAAGTATCATTTAATTAAATTGGGAGGCGGATCTTTTATTATTGATTATTATCCAATACATCCGATGATCATGGATTATGTTGCTGTGATTACACTTGTTATGGTAATTGCTTTACTTGCAGGATGGATACCATCACGAAAAGCAGCAGCAAAACTTTACGAACGAATTGTATAAAAAAATAAGGGCTATTTGAATTAGCCCTTATTTTTTTATACCTTCTTTTTTATTGTTAATGGATTAATAATCTCCTAACGTTTCTTCTAATTGTCCTAAGGCGTCAGCCAATTGCGCATCGTTTGGAGCAATCCCATGCCACTCGTGGCCTGTTTCCATAAAGTTAACACCTTTACCCATGGTGGTTTTCATTAAAATAACAATGGGTTTGCCTTGGCCAGTTAAAGATTTTGCTTTTTCTAATGTAGCAACAATCTCATCCATATTGTGACCATCCATATGTAAAACTGTCCAATGGAAAGCTTTGAATTTATCTTCTAAATTATCTAAGTTTAAAACCTTGCTTAATGGTCCGTCAATTTGTTGACCGTTTACATCAATAGTAGCAATATAATTATCTACTTTATTGTGCGCAGCAAACATAATGGCTTCCCAGTTTTGACCTTCCTGTAATTCACCATCACCATGCAATGAATAAACAATTCTATCATCACCATTGTATTTTTTAGAAAGGGCTGCGCCAATGGCAACACTCATTCCTTGTCCTAAAGATCCACTTGCAATTCGAATACCAGGTAAACCTTCATGCGTTGTAGGATGCCCTTGTAAACGAGAATTAATCTGTCTAAAAGTTGCTAATTCTTTAATATCAAAATAACCTGAACGAGACAAAACTGAATAAAAAACCGGAGAGATATGCCCATTGGATAAAAAGAAAAGATCTTCATTTTTACCGTCCATTTTAAAATTGGTATCTATTTTTAATACCTTAAAATAAAGTGCCGTTAAAAAGTCGGCGCAACCTAAAGAGCCACCAGGGTGACCACTTTGTTGTGCGTGAACCATTCTAACAATGTCTCTTCTTACTTGGGATGCAATTTTGGTTAATTCAGTTGTTGCCATAAAATGTGATGTCTATTTGGCAAAGATAGATAAAAAAAAGACTCATGCAGAATAGGATGATTTACTTAGCTTTGTAAACTCAAATCATTCATTATGTCAGCCGAATTAAAAAAAATAGCAACAGACGCCGAAATGGGCATGAAAAAGGCCATTGGTCACTTAGAAATTGAAATTTCTAAAATTAGAGCTGGTAAAGCTTCACCATCTATTTTAGAAGGCGTTAATGTAGATTATTATGGAACACCCACTCCAATAAGTCAGGTGGCAAATGTACAAGTGTTGGATTCCAGAACCATTAGCATTCAACCTTGGGAGAAAAATATGTTACCATTAATTGAAAGGTCCATTATGGCTGCTAATATTGGTATTACGCCTCAAAATGATGGAATCAATATTAGGTTGTTTATGCCTCCATTGACGGAGGAACGAAGAAAAGAATTATTTAAGAAAGCAGCTGCAGAAGGAGAACATAGCAAAGTGGCTATCCGTAATATAAGAAGAGATCATATTGAAAAAGTGAAAAAAGTGCAAAAGGACGGAGAAAGCGAAGATATTTGTAAAGGCGCCGAGGATGAAATTCAGGGTTTAACCGACAAGCACATTGCCTTAGTTGATAAACACCTAGAAGCAAAAGAAAAAGAAATCATGACGGTTTAATATTCAAAGCTTCCTTAAACTTATAGCCCTCAAAAAGTATTACAACTTTATGGGGGTTTTTTATTGAGTACGTTTTTTTATGAAATTCAAATTCCCTCTGTTTACAATATAAACACCTAAAAGGATAAGTCCTAAACATGCTATTTGAATAAGATTTAAGCTATCTCCAAAATAAATTCCCCATACAACAGCTACCACAGGAATACCGTATGTTACTAAAGAGCCAAACAACATACCTGCTTGCTTTACCAAATAATAAAATAAAATGGTTGCGATGGAAGTACCAACAATGCCAAGTACACCGCTTGCCAACAATGCTTGCTGTACCAAAGTGCTACTAAATTCATGTGCGAAAAAACCAGTAAAATATAAAACAAAAGCACTTGGAATAATTAAAAAAGCAAATGCAATAGATGCAACATTTAGCGATCCAAGTTGTTGCATATACCTTCCTACAATATTTACATTAATACCATAAAATAAGGTAGCAAGTAATACTAAACTTGCATAGGATAGATTATGAAAACTAACATCTTTTCCTGCTGCGAGTAAAATACTTAATCCAATAAATCCAATTGCCATGCCAATCACTTTAACCAGGCTGGTTTGCACCTTAAAAAAGAGAACTCCCACAATAATGGTAAACATGGGCGTAAGTGAATTTAAAATGCCGGCTAAAGAACTATCAATTTGTGTTTCGGCAATGCAAAAAAGGTAGGCCGGAATAAAATTCCCTAAAATGCCAGAAAATATCACCAAACCCATTTTTTTATTGGGGATACGTTTTAAAGCTTTATAAGCAAAAGGAAGCAAAATAATACCTGCAAATAACATTCTCAAAGAGGCCACCTGATAGGGTGTAAAGGCCCTTAATCCCACTTTCATGAGTATAAAAGAGCTTCCCCAAATAATGGCAAGTACGGCAAAAACAAGCCAGCTGGTCCAGTTCTTTTGCATTCAGTTATATTTTGCTCAAAGATGCTCCATTTTTGTTTAAAATTTGCGTTTCTTTGTGCACTATGAGTCAGCATGCTAATTATTCAATTAAAGTGGACCAATTTGAGGGTCCATTTGACCTTTTGTTATTCTTCATTGAAAGAGACGAGATGGATATTTACAATATTCAAATCACTAAAATTATAAAGGACTTTTTGGATTTTATTCATGGCCAAGAAAAGTTAAATATTGAATTAAGTAGTGAGTTTATATTATTCGTTTCCACTTTAATGCGCATTAAGGCAAAACTTCTATTACCAAGAAAAGAAATAGATGCTCAAGGAAATGAAATAGATCCAAGACAGGAGTTAATTGACAAAATTTTAGAGTACAAAAAATATAAGGAGGCGGCTGTTCAAATGGCCGATTTGGAAGCATTGAGAATGCTTATGATGAAGCGTGGAAATATTACACATGAAATGTCATTGGTAGGCGAAGAAGCGGCTGAAGGCACCGAATTGCATACGGTTACCTTATTTAAATTAATGAAGTCATTTGAAAAAGTAATGACCCGTTTGCAAGATCGTCAAAACAGGCCGGTTCATACTGTGGTAAGATATAACTATACCATGGAAGGAAGCAGAACGCACTTATTAGGTTTGGTAGAAGCTGAAAAAACAGTTTCGTTTGAAAAAGTATTTGACATTTGTGAGGACCGTGTTCATGCCCTATTTTTATTCTTATCAATTTTAGAATTGTCGCAACAAAAATACATGCGTTTAATGGTGGGGGAGGGTAAAAATAATTTCATTATTGAGTGGAATGAAAACAGAGAGGACGACCTTGAGCCAGGACATATTGATACTTTTGATGCTTGGGAAACGAAAGCGGACTTAGATGCTTTTAAAGACGCACCAATGGATGGGGAAGGTGATTTTGATGCAAGTTTGAATTAAACTTCTACTAAATTATCCTTTGCTAGTAAGGCTTTAACTGCATCTGCAATAGCCATTGCATCGTAATTACATTCATGATGCAACTCCTTTAAACTGCCATGTTCAACAATATTATCAGGTATGCCCAAAATGGTAATTTGATTTTGGTAACCATGCGTATTCATAAATTCTAGTATTGCAGAACCCATTCCGCCAACAATTGTTCCATCTTCTACAGTAACTATTTTTTGATAGGTAGACAAAGCTTCATGTAACAAGGCCTCATCTAATGGTTTTACAAAACGAATATCAAAATGAGCTGGATCCAAGCCTTCTGATCTTAAATTCCGAATGGCCGTTTGTGCAAAATTTCCAGGATGGCCTAAACTTAAAATAGCGATGTCTTTTCCGTCTTTTAATTTTCGGCCTTTCCCAATGTCAATTTTTTCAAATGGCTTTTCCCAATCTACCATCACCCCTTCGCCTCTTGGATAGCGAATGACAAATGGTAATTTGGTATCTTCTAATTGAGAAGTGTACATTAGGTTACGCAATTCCTGCTCATTCATGGGAGCTGAAATTATCATATTAGGGATACATCTAAAAAAGGAAATATCATAACAGCCGTGATGGGTAGGTCCGTCCTCGCCAACTAAGCCAGCACGATCTAAACAAAATACAACTGGTAATTTTTGTAAGGCTACATCGTGAATTACTTGGTCATATGCTCGTTGCATAAATGAACTGTAAATATTGCAAAACACTTTCATCCCTTGTGTGGCTAATCCAGCACTTAATGTTACCGCATGTTGTTCGCAAATGCCAACGTCAAAAGCTCGATCGGGCATTGCATCCATCATGTATTTCAAAGAGGATCCACTAGGCATTGCAGGGGTGATGCCCATAATGTTTTTATTTGCTTCGGCAAGGGTCACTAGGGTCTTGCCAAATACATCCTGGTATTTTGGTGGTTGCGGAACGTCTATTTTCTTCTTAATAATTTCACCGGTTAACTTATCAAATAACCCAGGAGCATGCCACTTTGTTTGATCTTTTTCTGCAAGTTCGTATCCTTTCCCTTTAACGGTTAAAATATGCAAAATTTTTGGCCCTGGAATTTCTTTGAGGTCTTTTAGGGTGTCCACTAATTTTGAAATATTATGTCCATCAATAGGCCCAAAATACCTAAGTTGTAAAGCTTCAAATAAATTACTGCTTTTGGAAACCACACCTTTTAATCCTGCTTCCACTTTAGAAGCCATTTCTCGTGTAAAATTTTTTCCAACGGGCAATTTGCCCATTACTTTCCAAAGTTCGTCCCTGAATTTATTATAAGTTGGAGATATGCTAATGTCGGTTAAATATCCCTTTAAGGCCCCCACATTAGGATCAATACTCATGCAATTGTCGTTTAAGATAATTAACATATCACTGTCCGCAACACCAGCGTGGTTCATAGCCTCAAAAGCCATTCCGGCAGTCATGGACCCGTCTCCAATAATGGCTACTGACTTTCTATCTTCTCCTTTGTATTTTGCAGCCATGGACATACCTAAAGCTGCCGAAATAGAAGTGGAGGAGTGCCCTACGCCAAAAGTGTCATAAGGGCTTTCGGATCTTTTAGGGAAACCGCTCATGCCTTTATACTTTCTGTTAGAGACAAAATCTTCTCTACGTCCTGTTAATATTTTATGGCCATAAGCCTGGTGCCCAACATCCCATACCAATTGGTCATAGGGTGTATTATAAACATAATGCAAGGCCACACTTAGTTCGACAACACCTAGGCTGGATGCAAAATGACCTCCTTGAACGCTTACCACATCAATAATGTACTGACGTAGTTCGTCGCAAACCTGGTGCAATTTCTCCCTTGATAACTTTTTAAGGTCTTCGGGGGAATTAATTGTCTTTAATAAAGGGCCAGCCTCAAAGTGCATGCTTAGATTTTGTGTTGTAAAAGTAAGTTAATAACATAAAAAATGACTAAAAGTTTTCATGAAAAATCAATATTCCCATTTATCTATGCATATTACCATTAATCTAAATAGTCCAACGTAAACTAGCCCGTAATGAGTAAATTTGGGTTCATGAAAAAGCAAGGATCAATCTATTGGATGTGTCAAATTGGGGGATGGGTAAGTTATGCACTTACCATATTTCTTTTTGCCTACGTACTTGAAAGACAAATAAGCCCTGTTTTTCTTGAGCGCATTGTGATTAGTGTAATGTTAGGCGTAATTATGACCCATTTTTTAAGAGCGTCCATTATAGTCAGTAAATTAAAACCACCTACACCAACAAGAAATTGGTGGAAGATTTTTTTACTGGTAATTTTCTTTTCGTTTTCATTTAGCTTAATTAATAGTTCCCTTATAGAAATACTTAGGTTGTTTGAGCCTGGTAGAGATATGGCAAAGACGGAAAGCAATCAGTTTGTATTTTCTTTGGATGCCATCATTGCAAATTGGAAAACAACCAGGGTGGTAAGACGTTTATTTTTTGGCATTATATTAGACACGCCAATCTTTTTTGTGTGGGTATCTATCTATGTACTTTGGCATTATATCGACTTTGCCAACAAGGAAGAAATTAAAAAGATAAAGTTGGAGACCTTAATTAAAGAATTGGAATTAAAAACAATCAAGTCTCAAATTAATCCGCACTTTATTTTCAATGCCTTAAATAGTATTAGAGCCTTGGTGGACGAAGATCCAAAGCGATCTAGGCAGGCGATTACAGAACTTAGTAATATTTTAAGAAGTAGTATTCATAGCGATAAAGTAGAAGTTACAAGTTTAGAAAAAGAATTGGCAATTGTGAAAGATTACTTGGCACTAGAATACATACGTTTTGCAGACAGGCTTAAAGTAGTTTATGAAATTTCGCCCGACACCCTAAAAAATGAAATGCCCCCTATGATGCTGCAAACCTTGGTAGAGAATGCCATAAAACATGGGCTAGGAAAGCAACCTGGCGATTGCACTATCAAGATTACTTCTCATTACGAAAACAATAAACACGTATTAAAAGTAATCAATACCGGTTTTTTAAAACCTTCTGAAAACGATGGGTTTGGATTGCAGAGTACGAGAGAGCGATTGAATATTTTATATCAAGGAGAAGCTTTGTTTGAATTGTATCAATGTGCGTCAAACCAAGTAACTGCCAAATTAGTAATTCCTATTCATTAGAAATATCGATAAAAAATAAAGCCATGTCCAATATCCCCATAAAAGCAATTATCATTGACGACGAGCGATTGGCTAGAAATGAATTGAAAAAATTGCTTGAACAACATCCTGAAATTGAAGTGGTGGACGAAGCAAGTAACGTTGACGAGGGTGTTGAAAAAATTGATCTTGCACGTCCAGATTTAATTTTTTTAGATATTCAAATGCCGGGGAAAACTGGCTTTGATTTGTTGGGAGAATTGGAAAAAGCACCTAGGGTAATTTTCACTACTGCCTATGATGAATTTGCGTTAAAGGCTTTCGAAGTGAATGCGTTGGATTATTTATTAAAGCCAATTGATCCATTGCGGTTAGCCGACGCAATTCAAAAATTACAAGCTGAGATTAAATTAGAGCAAGCAAGTTTATTGGGCACAAGCCGAGGTCCTCTTACAGAATTGGATCAAGTATTTGTAAAAGATGGTGAGAAGTGTTGGTTTGTGAAACTTTCAGAAATCAGGTTGTTTGAAAGTGTTGGCAATTATGCAAAAGTGTATTTCTCTAGTCATAAGCCACTTATCTTAAAATCCCTAAACGCTTTGGAAGATCGCTTAGATGAGCGGGTGTTTTTTAGGGCCAATCGTAAACACATTATTAACTTACATTGGATAGATAAAATTGAACCTTATTTCAATGGAGGCTTATTGGTAGAATTAAAAGGAGGAGAAAAAATTGAAATCAGTCGTCGTCAAACCGTGAAGTTCAAAGAAATGATGAGCTTTTAAACGGTTGTAAATCCAACTATTTATTTAAACTGTGAATTGCAGCAGCAATGTCACTAATTAAAGCAGGGTCTTTTTCTACTGCATTTCCTACTACAATAATATCTGCGCCTGCTAAACAATTTTCTTTTGCTTTTTCGGCTGTGGTAATTCCGCCTCCAACAATAATAGGTATTTGTATATATTTTGCCACCTGACTAATCATAGTAGTTGGAATGGCATTGCGCGCACCACTTCCAGCGTCCATGTAAACCACTTTTAGGCCAAGCATTTCACCTGCCATAGCGGTGCATGATGCTATGTCATTTTTATTGGAAGGTATAGGGTTGGTATTGGATATATAGGAAACAGTGGTAGGTGTACCGCCGTCAATTAACATATAACCAACGGGTATAATTTCAAGCCCACTTTGTTTTACAAATGGAGCACTAATAACATGTTGCCCAATTAACAATTCGGGATTGCGTCCCGATATTAAGGATAAATAGAGTAAGGCGTCGGCTTTGGGAGTGATTTGATCCGGTGATCCAGGAAATAAAATGACGGGTATGGCGCATTGCGTTTTAATGGTAGCAACCACTTTATCTAAAGTATCGGTTACCACCAAGCTTCCACCTACAAAAAAATAGTCAACTTGGGAATGTTTTGCAAGTTGTATCGTGTCTAATAATGCTTGTTCTGTTAATTTATCGGGATCAATCAATACTGCGAAAGCTTTATGGGATTTAGCTTTCTGCTCACCAATAATATCTAATATCTTTTGTTTCATGTTGAATCCAAGTTATATAATTTCCCTTCCCTCAAAGCTCAAAAATATCAATTTTAATGCTATCGAAATGCAAGGAGCCCTATTATTACAAAAAAAAACGAATTCCGCCTTATTTTTTTTCTAAGAAACTAACATCGGTTGGGGATAAATCATAGAATTCAATGGGGTTATGGACTTTCCCATTGTTCACATCAATTTTCCACAGCTGTTGATATTTCGGTTAGGGAATTATGGATTTCAAAGGATATTTTCGTCTACCCATCAAGGTTTTTTAAAAAACCTATTGGGAGACATAACGAACACCCTTTTAAAATAGAATACGACCATGGCAACTCCAAAAACAAAAACAACTGCGAAAAAAGGTTTAGCATTTTCTCGCCGCTTCACAAAAGACAATGTTTCCCCCTTTGATTTATTTGAGTACGACTATCGTGATAGCGTCATTAAAAATCCAAACGGAGAAAAAGTATTTGAAATGACAAACGTAGAAGTTCCAAAACAATGGAGCCAAATTGCTACGGACATTTTAGCACAAA
>CANHIR010000038.1 GCA_947461015.1 Bacteroidota bacterium
ACACGCATTTCTAATTGAGCTACTTTTCCAGCTTTCACTTTTAAATCAGCAATTAAAATATTAAACGCTTTTTGTGTAAATGTTACAGATAAGTCTTGGCTAATAGAAACTGATCTTTTATTAGCACCATTAAAATTAGCACCTACTGTATCAATTTCTAATGTATACGCAACGTTTTGCGAACTTACGCCAGAAGCGAATTGATAATTTGGATTTGACCAACTAAGCGTTACCGCTTTGTCGTTTTCGGTATTAAAGTTTAAACCGATGCTATCCTTAACGGAAGCAGTAAATACTGGAGCAGTTCCACCAAGATATGTATCTCTTGCTTCATCCTTTTCGCAGGATGCAAAAAATACCATCGCAATGCTCAAGTATATTAATGATTGAAGAATTTTTTTCATATAATTTATTTTTGTCTTTTAACAATGGTATTAATACCCTGCGTTTTGTTTAAGATTTGTATTAGAAGAAATATCTGCAGAAGGTATTGGATACAATTTTCTGTAAGCATCCACACCTGTTCCACCTTTTACACCTCCTTTCCAAGGCCATAAATAAGTAGACTCAACAAATTTACCGTATCTAATTAAGTCAGTTCTTCTGAAACCTTCCCAATACAATTCTCTACTACGCTCATCTAAGATAAAGTCGGTAGTTAATTGAGCAGCAGTAATATTACCAGAAGTATTGCCATAAGCTCTTTGACGCATTGTATTAACATAACCTAATGCAGTTGTTGCATCACCACCAGTACCGCCTCTTGAAACTGCTTCAGCATAAATTAAATACATTTCACTCAATCTAAAAATAGGGAAGTCAATATCAGTCCAAGTTAAACTTGAACCAGCAGAACCATCCGCTTTAATATTTTTAAACTTCGTAATGGCATATCCATCCGTAAACTTAGTTAAGTCACTAATGTCTGCAGCTTGACCATTTGTATAAATTTGAGCGCGCTTATCGGTAGCTCCAGTAATGTCAGTAAACTTATCGGCAAACGCTTTAGTCGTTCTTAAACCACCCCATCCACCATCTACACCAAATTGTGTTGCATTCATAGAACCACCAATTGGTGCGTGTGTTAAGAAGGTAGTACCACCCCAGTTTTGTGTTTTAACACCATCAAAGTTGATGGTTAAAATAAATTCAGAAGTGTTTAAGTTATTATCTGCTCTCATTAATTTAGTGTAATCACTAATTAAAGAATAACCAGCATCAATTACTTTCTTTGAATACGTAATTGCTTCTGTGTTTTTTGCAGTACCTGTGTACACTTGTGCATTTAAGTAAATTCTAGCAAGTAAAGCCCAAGCAGCCGCTTTGTCTGCTCTACCGTATTCATTTTTTCTTGCATCGGCTAAATCTGGCTCAATTGCTTTTAATTCAGATTCGATATAGCTAAACAATTCAGTTCTTGTTTTTTGCTTAGGCAATGATGCACCTAATAAATCGGCATCCGTTACAAAAGGAACGTTACCAAATAAATCCATTAATACTGCATATTGGTAAGCCCTTAAAAATCTTGCTTCTGCTTTATACTTTTTAATGTTATCAGCATCTGCACCTGTAATTCCTCTAGCTGCTAAATTCGCATCAGAAGCTTGTCTGATGAAATCGTTTGCTAAAGTAATTTGATAAAAAGAACGGTAATATAAACCCGTTAACATTGGATTACTAGCAGACCAGTTCATGTTGTGAAAATCCTGAATACCAGGATCACCCCAAGATACTACTGCTTCATCTGTACTTAACTCTTGCGCTTTCCAATACAATCTTAGAAAGTCCGAAGTACCTTCGTCAATTCCTTGGATATCTCCGTTTCCCGCAGGACCATTATTTCCAGTTAATGCAAAACTTGCATACACTTTTGCAAAGGCTTGTTTGTAGCCAGCTGCGTCTTTATAAACCTTAGTAGAGGTAACATCATTCGTTGGCAACAAGTCTAATTGCTTAGTACAAGAAGCCAATATGAAAACCGAACATACTGTGGCTATTGCTATTTTAAATTTATTATTTTTCATTTTCTTTTATTTATACGAATGAATGAATTAGAAATTAAGATTTAAACCCAAAACAAACGTTCTAGGACGAGGATAAAAATTATTATCAATACCTCCATTAACTTCTGGATCTAACCCTTTGTAATTAGTAATAATAAATGCATTTTGAATATTTGCGTTAATCTTCAAGTTTGCTTTATTATTAAATACTTTTCCAACATTGTATCCAAAGTTAATATTGTCCATACGTAAGAAAGATGCGTTTTGAACATAATAATCAGATAAATAATAGTTAGAACCATTTCCACTAAATCCAGTTGTTAGGTAATCTCTTGATCCATTGTTGATATAACCAATTGGATTTAAGAAGTTTCTTAATGTACCGCTGCTAGAAGCTACGTTGTTATACATGTAGTTTCCAAGATTTGCTCTTAATACAAATCCTGCATTCCATTTTTTGTAAGTTACATTTGAACTTGCGCCAAAGAAGAATTCAGGGTTGTTGCCTTTGTACTGATACAAATCTTTTTCATTGATAATACCATCTCTGTTTAAATCAGAAAATAAACCATCAATTGGTTTTCCTGCAGCATTGTACACTTGTTTGTATACAAAGTAAGAACCTCTTTGGTATCCAACTGATTGGATTAAAATAGTATTACCTGTACCACCACTAATTCCACCATATCTTGCACCTGCATAAGTAGGATCATCAGAAATAGTTAATTTAGTAATTTGGTTTTTGTTATAAGTAGCGTTTAAAGAAACATCCCAAGTAGTTGTTTTGTTCTTAATAGGTTGGAAGTTTACAGTAAGCTCAACACCTTTGTTTTCCATGCTACCAACGTTTGCAACAATTTTATTGCTAAAGTTAGTACCTGCTGGTTGGTTGATCTCATTTAATAAATCGGTTGTCGTTCTGTTGTATACTTCAATGGTACCAGTTACTTTATTGTCAAATAAACCAAAATCTAAAGCTACGTTCGCAGTAGCTGTTTGCTCCCACTTTCTATTATAGTAATAACCATTTGGACGGAAGATTGAATAAAAGCTATTTCCAAATTGATATTGCGCTGAATTAGAACCTAAATTATAATAAGAGATATAATCATAGTAACCAATTCCATCTTGTTGACCTGTTACACCATAGCTCGCTCTTAATTTTAAATCAGAAATGGTACTTGATGTTTTCAAGAAATCTTCTTCTTTTAATTTCCAAGCAATCGCTGCCGATGGGAATAATGCATATCTATTGTCTGGATTAAATTTAGAAGATCCATCCTGACGAACAGAAGCTGTTATTACATACTTATTAAGGATGTTCAAATTCGCTCTACCTAAATAAGAGATTAAACGATATTCAGGAACATTAGAAGCAAAGTTTGGAGTGTTTACCACTGTTTTATCATAAGTCAAATCACTAAAGTTATAGTTTGTTGTCTTATAATTTTGATATTCATAACCTGCTACCAATTCTAATCTTGAACCAATTGCTTTAATATCCTTTGCATAGTTTAAGTAAGCATTTAAATAGCTATTGTTTCTTGTTTGACGATATTGATTGTTCACACCACCATGGAATTTATTAGCAGCATCTTTAAAACGATTGTATGTAGATGCAGCGCTATCATTAATTACACTTGTACCCTTTCCTTCCGCAATATCAATACCCGTGTTTACTACAACATGTAAGTCAGGTAAGAAATGAACTTTATAGTCAAATAATGCACTAGCAATTTGTCTTGTAACATTGCTATTGTCATTGTTTTGCATTAATAATCCCAATGGGTTCTTAGGAGATAAAGCTTTTAAACCATTTGAAGATTGTGGATCTAACCATTCCCAATAACCTCCAAATCTTGCACCTCCACTTTTAACAGCTTGTGTTGGATCAAAATAAGTAGCTGCTCCAATTGCACCTTGATTTGCAAAACGACTTGCACTGCTAGATAACTTATAGTTTAAGTTAACCGTTAAGTGATTATCAAATAAAGTTGGATTTAAGTTAAAACCAACTGTTGTTCTTTTTAATTCGTCTGTTTTTAATACACCTGTTTGATTTAAATTACCTAAAGACAAACGGTATGGCATATTTTTAGTTGAACCTGAAATACTAACATTATTATCAGTGCTAATTGCAGTTTGATAAATTTGATTTTGCCAATCTGTATTTGCACTACCTAATAACGCTTTTAATGAAGATGATCCATTTGCATTTACAATCGTTCTCATTTCATTTGCACTTAAGATATCTGCTTTTTTAGAAACATTTGCAACACTTAATTGAGAGCTGAAATCTACTTTCATAGCACCTGCCTTACCTTTCTTCGTCGTAATTAAAATTACACCGTTAGATGCACGCGCACCATAAATAGCAGCTGCAGAGGCGTCTTTTAATACAGAGAAAGATTCAATGTCATTTGGGTTAATCAAAGCCAACGCATTTGCTTGACCAGAAATACCACCACCATCAATTGGCATACCATCAATAACAATTAAAGGATCGTTGCTTGCATTTAATGAAGCACCACCTCTAATACGAATCGTACTTCCAGAACCTGGAGCACCACTGTTACTAATAATTGATACCCCCGCAACTTTACCAGCAATCAATTGCTCTGGAGTTGAAATGGCACCCGTATTAAAGTCCTTAGCAGATACAGTGGATACTGAACCTGTTAAATCCTTTTTTCTAACCGAACCGTAACCAATCACAACCACATCCGATAATTGATCGGTAGTTTGAGATAAAGAAACATTTACTGTGTTTTTTGAATCAAGCGCTACTTCTTTTGTGCTGTAGTTTAAAAACGAAATCACTAAAGTAGTTGCATTAGAAGCTACTTTTAATGTAAAAGTACCATCCTTTGCAGTCGCTGTTCCCTTGGTGCTTCCTTTAACTGTAACCGATGCGGCTACTAAAGGAGCTCCGTCTTTTGCGTCAGTCACTTTCCCAGTAACTGTACGGTCTTGGGCAGATACCGAAATGCCTATGATGGCAAATAGTAAAACCACAAGTGTTTTTTTCATGTTCATAGATTTACAATTTCAAGTTTAATAATTGTTAGTTTGTAATTAAAAGTTTTTGAATTTTTTGTTTTTGATTTAGTTGTATAGATAACAAATAAACACCTGGGGTGTTCATTAAATTATTTTTTAAAATAGAAATCTTTTGAGGACCTTTTTGCTGATATCCGGAAAAAATAACACCCGCATCCTGTCCTTGCATCGTATAGGCATGCACATTTACTTTTCCACTTTCCGGCAAGCTGTATTCTAATACTGAGTTGTTTTTCAGTGGGTTAGGATAAAGGCGGGTGGCCATATCTAATACCGGCATGTTCACGTCTAATATATCTGTGATAACCTGCGTTGAGATATTTTTATTCGCATACACAATATATTCACCAGGCTGTAAGGTAATGGAAGCCGAACCACCTAATACCCCCTGATACTTATTGGTAAATACACTGTACCAAATACCATCCGATGGGAAAGCTACCGCACTGGTTTGCGCACTTACATCAAAATTTCCGACCAACACTAATTTAATGGAGTCTCCATTTATTTGTACCGATTTAAATAAACCAGTAGTGTTTAAAGTGTATTTATTTGAAATGAAATCGTTTGTATAATTAGGTGTGTTTCTTAGTTTTAAGAACTTAGCATACGCATCAAACAATCCTTTTCTATTTGCATTGGAATAGTAATCCCAACGAATTGGCTTATCCGATAATCTACAATTATTATTAATCGTTAAATCGGTGCAAGTATTAATTGAGTAATTATATCCAAGCTCACCAAATTGCCACATGGTTTTTGGCCCTGGTACCAATGCCCAAAATGCAGCAGCCATTTCTGTTCGTTTTAATGCAGTTGCCGTATCTCTAACATTATAAGCACCATTGGAGTTGCCGTAGTTTATGTTTTTAAACATAATCCTTTCTTCATCATGGCTTTCCATGTAGGTTACCAAGTTTTGCTTTTGCCAACCCCTACCATTTGCAAAAGCACCGTTTAAAGAAGCATCGGCAGCAAAGCCCATGGTAGATTGATTAAAATTATAATTGGCATTGCCCCAAAGCAACATGCCATAATTTGATAATTCAACCTCCTCGCTATTGTCCGCAAAATGCTCCAAAATACAATAACTATTGGGAGACGCCTTTTGCATGGTGTCATAAATGTTTTTCCAAATAGCAATTCTAGATGCATCATAATTACCCCAAGCGCTCACATTGGTAGGATTATTTTTTTGTGTAAACCCTTTAGACAAATCCCACCTAAACCCATCTATTTTATAATTTGTTAACCAATGTTTCACTACCCTCGAAACCAATTGCTTAGTAGCTGATGACTCATGATTCATATCATTGCCCACATTAAATGGGTGGGTAGCTGCAGCATTTAACCATGGGTTGTTTGCAGTTGGTGCATTGTTAGCTCCATCCCAATACATTTGAGCCAGGGGTGAAGAACCAAATACATGATTCATTACAATATCAACAACAACAGCGATTCCCTTAGCATGTGCAGAATCTACAAATTCTTTAAATGCCAATTCGGTACCGTAATATTTATCTAAAGCAAAATTGAAATTGGTATTGTATCCCCAACTATTGTTGCCCTCAAATTCTGCAACCGGCATTAATTCAATGGTGTTTATCCCTAATCTTTTAAAGTAATCTAAACTATCGCGTAGTTCATTAAAATTTTGTTTCTTAACAAAGTCTCGAATCAGCAATTCATAAATAATTAAATTGCTTTTATTGGGACGTACAAAATTATTAACCTTCCAATTGTATTTTGGTTTTGCAGTTTGCAACACACTCACGATACCCGAAGTTTTTCCTGTTGGATAGGCCTTTAAATTTGGATAGGTAGTTGCGGGAATATAGGAATCGTTAAATGGGTCTAATACTTTTTCTGCATTATAGTCCGCCACTTTTAAACTACCATCAATTAGATATTGATAAGCATATTCTACACCTGGCATTAATCCGTTTAATTGAATCCAAAAACGTGTACTGTCTTTTGTCATTTTCATTGCATTGGAAAGCGCGACTGTCCAATTATTGAAATCACCTATAACATTTATACTTTTTTTATTAGGTGCAAATAAAACTAAAATTGCCGATGTGTCTCCTGCTAAATAATTAATTCCATCAACCGAGCCCGCTGGAAGGTCCTCTAATACCTGACTTCCATTCACGTAAAACTCAGCAGTATCAATATCTATGAAGGAATTGTTCGTTCCATTTAAATAAATTTTCTGTGTACCTACTTTGTTAATTACCTTGTAACTACTAATACTAGTTGCATTGCTTGCGGTACTTAAAAGTGTATCATTAAAATAGATAGATAAATTCACATTTTGATTTGCTTTTCCATTAATACGAATTGTATCTCCAATTTTTTTTGTAAGTGGTTCTACGTTTTTTGAGTAGGTAGGTTGGAAAAACGGGGTATCAATTTTAACATGTAAATTATTGTCGTACACATTTACATACATATCTGAACCATCTGCGTTTCTTAATACATTCGCACCAGTTGCATCTCTAAATAAAATGGCAATTTTTACAATTTTTTCAGTTGCATTGGTAATGCCAAAAAAAGTTCTAAGATTTCCATTAATGGTATATGACCATTTATTATTTCCAAGTGCAACACATTTAAATTTAGGATCGGAAGTGCCCCAAGTTGAGGCAACATATTTCCAATCTCCCCCATTTGTACTAAGGGTTGTTAATACACCTATATGTACAAAAAGGTCATTGGTGTTTCCAATTAATTTTTTATTGCCAAAATTTGCATCTGCCGTTATGGTGGTGGTGGTATTTGTCTCTGTAATAAAGCTTGGCGAACTAACTAACAACTGTGCATTAGTATTTAATGACAGCAGAACGAGTATTATAAAATATACCTTCTTCATGTTGCAAGCAATCTGTGTAGTGTGTAAATTTTACACACTTCTAAATTACTAAAAATTGCTATTAAATAGTGTATTATTTACATATAATTAATAATCATTTGTAGTTCATTGATTATCAATAAAACGATCTTTTGGCTTATTTTATAAAGGGATCTAATGCAATGGTTGGCTTCCCGCTGTTGTCAAAAGCACCCAATCTGTATCCCTGCCAATTATTATACGATTCAGGCTCCCAATAAAACACACCCAACCCATTGTTGCCATTTACCGATTTAACTTTAGTAATTAAGTCTTGAATAAATAATTTTGCTTCACTTGCATTGTCCCAAGGCATTCCAATTTCTGCAATCATAACAGGGGTGTTATATCTTGAAACCATGTCATTCATATTTTGCAAACATAAATTGTTTGCAGTTTGCCAGCCTCCACTTGTATAACTAGGATACAATGACATTCCAATCATATCCCATTTTACGCCATTATTTTTTAATCCATCAAATATCCATCTAAACAAAGTGTTGTTGTATCCATTTGATACATGTACCATTACTTTTGCATTTGGAAAAATAGCTTTAGAGGCATCATAGCCAGCACTAATAAGTTGCGCAAAATTTTGCATATTCACACTTGCTTTACCATCGGGCCATAAAATTCCATCGTCTGTTTCATTTCCAATTTGTACCCAGGTTGGATTAATACCTGCATTTTTTAATTGTGTTAAAACAAAACTAGTATGTGTTTTCAGGGAATCTTTTAATACCGGAAAAGTTGCTGTAGACCAAGCTGCTGGCTTTATTTGTTTTCCAGGATCGGCCCAATTATCACTGTAATGAAAATCTATTAATAATTTTAATCCCAAATTTTTTGCTCTTATACATTTTGCAATCACGTCCTCAATTCCATTCCACTTATTTGCTGGGTTTACCCAAACACGGATACGAATTGCATTCATGCCTATTTCTTTCATTAAAGCAAAACACTCTGTCTGCACTCCATTCTTATTATAAAACTTGATCCCTTTGGATTCCATTTCGGTTACCCAACTTATATCTGCTCCTTTAATAAAAGTGGTATCTGAAACCGTTAGTATTACAGGGGGTACAGGATCTACAATAGGCCCTTCCAAACTAGGTTTGCAGGACATTAAAAGAATTGCCACAAAACAAACAAATGATTTTACTAATAAGTTTCGAATATTCATGATATATTTTTTTTGAATCTAAGGATTAAATTTTAAAATAAAAAAATTACATAATTGTTACACCCTCTTCAATACCTACAATATAATATGTAAGTACTTTATTCGTTTTTTCTTCATACATTTTTTGTACCTGTTTAATCATATCTTTCGCATGTAAGTCCTTTACTATATTAATAGTGCACCCGCCAAATCCACCACCCATCATCCTTGCTCCAACGACATTTTCGTTTTGCCTTACTGCATCAATTAGAACATCTAGTTCGTTACAACTTACTTGATATAATTTAGATAACCCATCATGGGTAGCAAACATTTTTTTTCCAAATGCTTTTAAATTATTTGCCTTTAAGTCTTGCGTAGCTATTTGTGTTCTTTCAATTTCTTCAATTACATATTTACATCTTTGATACACTATAGGATATAAAATTTGATCCACACATTCATCTAATAATTGCATGCTTGCATCTCTTAATGAAAGTACTTTTGGATATTTATCTTGCATTAATTTTACGCCCTTTTCACACTCCATTCTTCGCATATTATATTCGCTACCTGCTAAGGAATGCTTCACTCCAGTATCAAATAAAATAATTTGATACCCATTTGAGTCCAATGGAAAATATTGGTACTCCATGCTTTGACAATCTAATAGTAACACCTGATCCTTTTTGCCAAACATACTTGCAAATTGATCCATAATGCCACATTGCACCCCAGCAAAATCATGTTCCGCCTTTTGGGCCATATGGGCCAATTCCATTTTATCAATCTCAAAGGCAAACAATTCATTTAATCCAAATGCAACAGCACACTCAATAGCAGCGGAGCTTGACAAACCCGCTCCAATAGGCACATTGCTCGTAATGGCAATATCAAATCCGGTTGGGAATTTTCTTTTTTTCACAAATTGAACAATCACGCCTATGATATAATTTGCCCATTGTTTTTCACTAACGCGCAAATTTGCCAGAGAATCAATAATTAAACTATCCATTAAATCAGTTGCAGTTAAATGAATTTCATCATCACTACGCTTGGTAATGATGGCTGTAGCATGCATTTGTATAGCTGCTGGTAAAACAAATCCATTATTATAATCGGTATGCTCTCCAATTAAATTTATTCTTCCGGGTGCTTTAACGGTAATGGACTGCATTATTAAAGGTTGATTTTTTGTAAACAAGCTGCTGCCGCTTCAAGGGTTTTGTTTTCTTTAGCAAAACACAGTCGTATCACTTTATGATCGGTTCCATCATGGTAAAATGCACTCATGGGGATAGTGGCAATTCCGTAATCCGTTACTAGCTTTTCTGCAAATAGTTTATCAGATTCATTTGATATGGATGCATAGGAATAAGATTCGAAATAAGATCCAGAAGAGGGTATTGGCGTAAGCGGTGTATCTTTTAACAATGAACGCAGATAATCTCTTTTGGATTGGTAAAAATTACCAAGTGTTAAATAGGCTTCCTTATTACGCATATAATTTGCAATACCCAATTGTTTTGGGGTGTCACAACTAAATACATTAAACTGATGTACTTTTCTAAACTCCTTACTTAAGTGTTCGGGGGCAATGCAATATCCTAGTTTCCATCCAGTACAGTGATAGGTTTTGCCAAAGGAATAAATAATAAAAGTGCGCTTGTATAATGCAGGATATTTTAATACAGTTTCATGAGGTTTGTCATCATAAATTAAATGCTCATATACTTCGTCACTAATTAAGTATAAATTATTGGACAATACAATTTCTTGCAATACCAATACATCTTCAGGTGACATGACCGTTCCTGTGGGATTATGTGGCGTATTAACAAGTATTGCTTTTGTCTTTGGTGTAATAGCTGCTTTTACTTTATCCCAAGGAATTGTATAGTTCGGAAAGTTTAAAGCTATAGGCACTACAACACCACCATTAATTATAATATTGGGAATGTAACTATCATAAGCAGGTTCAAAAATAATTACTTCATCTCCTGGTTGAATAATGGTTGTGAATGCAGTATACAATGCATAAGTGCCCCCTGGCGTTATGGTAATTTCCGTTTCGGGATTGATTTGTGAATTGTATAAATAATGTATTTTTTCTGCAAGTGCTTCCCTTAATACGGGCACTCCATTGCTATGTGCGTATTGATTACCTCCATCTTTCATGGCTTGGTTAACACATTCAATAAGTTCGGCGCTCATAGGAAAATCGGGAAACCCTTGTCCCAAATTAATCGCATTATGCTTAACTGCCAATTGACTCATCACCGTAAAGATGCTTGTGCCAATGTGGGGAAGCTTTGACTGCATGAATAGAAATTAATAAAATAAATTAAAATGACAACTGATTGGACAAACGCTTTAATTCGAGTTCTGCAACTTTTGCGGTGTATACTAAACTCACCAATCTAAATCCTGCATTTTCAAAACTTTGTTGTGCCTGTTTCACATCTACAATTGTTGCTTGACCTAGTTGAAATTTTTGCATCACCAAGTTTAACAATGATTGAGACATGTTATAATTTTCAGTTTCGGTTGGTAATTGTTTTAAACTCGTTTGGTATGCCTGAAAAGTCTTAGTAACATTGGTTGACATTTTAGTTACCGCATTTTGATATTGCATATTCGCAGATGCGGTATTTATTTTTGCGTTCTTAACTATTTTTTTAGAAGCCCCACCTGTGTACAATGGAATAGACAAGTTTACACCAAAGAACAAACCATAGGTTTCATTTAATAAACTAAAACCTGCTTCCGACTGGCTGCTATTATAGTTGTATCCTGTACTCGCTCTTAAGGTTGGATACATTAAAGCGCGCGTTTCCTTCTCAATTAATTGATTGATTTTAATTTGTTGCTCAACACTTTGTAAACCTGGATTTAACAAGCTTTTTGATTCAATGTCTTTGAAAACTAAATTTCGATCAACAAAAATACTATCCGATATATATATAGCTGATCCAGCTGGCATTACCATTGTATTTAATAAGTCATCTTTTGCTTGGTCAATGACCAACAATTGATTTTGTTTGGCTTGCAATAAAGCATTCAAGTCTAAATTAGATTGTAAAAAATCAGCTTCATTTGCAACACCCACTTTTTGTTTTGCTTTAACAATATCCAATCTTTGTTGACTTGCTTCAATAGACTTTTCAATGGTTGTTAAGTAAGCTTGTTGACGCACAATATTATAGTATTGTTGCATCACCGTGGCCGTAGTATTCTGAATTTGTGTTTGTAAAAAGGAGTTGGATTGGTTTTCCAACATAGCTAAACGCTCTTTAGTTGTTTGAATACGGTAACCATTAAATATGGTAATAGCTGCCGTTACCCCTCCATTCACTGTATTGCCTGAAACGCCCGGTTTAGTGGTGTTACGTGTAGGGTCGGCAAATTTTTGTTGAATGGTACTAGCTGTTTTATTGTCGTTCGCTGAAGCAGTAATCGTTGGCAATGCACCCGCTACTCCAAAGTCATTGTTGTTTTTGGCAATCTCATTTGTATTTTCAACTAGCTTAATTTCGTAGCTGTTTTTTAATGCAGTTTCAATAGCATCCTTTAAAGTAATTCTTTGTTGTGCATTTGCAGTTAAGCCTTGCGCTAAAATAAATACAACAATTAAAGAAGAGTAAATTTTTTGCATTTTATAAGTTTATTATCCTACCAATGTTCCTACCGCATCTCCTTTTACCAATTTCATCAAATTACCAGGTTGATTCATATCAAAAACAATAATAGGTAATTTATTTTCCATGCATAAAGTGAAAGCAGTCATGTCCATTACTTTTAAATTTTTAGAAATACAATCTTGGAAACTTATTTTTTCAAACTTAACTGCGTTAGGATTTTTTTCTGGATCTGAATCGTATACGCCGTCTACTCTGGTTCCTTTTAATATCACATCTGCTTTCATTTCAATGGCTCTTAAAGAACCCGCTGTGTCCGTTGTGAAATAAGGATTACCAGTGCCTGCTCCAAAAATCACAACGCGTCCTTTTTCTAAATGTCTTAATGCTTTTCTACGAATATAAGGTTCGGCTACCTGCTCCATATTAATGGCAGATTGCAAGCGCGTGTATACACCAATTTTTTCTAACATGGCTTGAATGGCCATTGCATTGATCACCGTTGCCAACATGCCCATATAATCA
>CANHIR010000039.1 GCA_947461015.1 Bacteroidota bacterium
AATTTCAAAAGCGGCTGCATCTTTTTGCTCCGTTTGCGCATCCCCAGTATTTACTTTTAAATAGCCTATTACCTTTTTGCCGTCTTGTGCAAAGTAAAATTCTGAATTAGGATTGTTCAATTCTCCTAAAAGTTTTTCCGTTGCAAAGCTTGTGTTCAAATACGCTTCCATATCCTCTGGACTATTATGTTCCGTGAATGTTTGTGAAAAAGTAGCTCTACTGATGACTTGCAATTTTTCAATATCGCTCACACTCACTTTTATGATCTCAATTTGCTCCACTTATCGTCTTTTAGATTTTTTATTATTGTTAAGTAAGTCTTCCAAAACTTATCTACTTGTTATTTTTTTACTGCATACTTTTTTGTTCTAGCATCCTGAATCACGCCTTTCCAATTTAAACCAAAACCAAAATTATAACTATGTCCTTGTGCATCTTTGTATGGTGTCATATCGTGTGGTACATCCTCATATTGCTTTTCTACTACACTCATATTTAACGGCATTTGCATTGGCAATAAACCAGAGGGTTCCACTTTGCCCGAAATAATATCCATTTGAGCATCAATTTGAACCCCAAATTCTCCCACAATGGCATCCACTTCTTTTTCAAACTCTCCAAAAACCATTGGATTGGTAAGTGCAACTGAAACCAAAACTGGCTTGCCGTTCATCGCTTTCTTAGTTGCTAATATTGTGTTTAAATCTGGGTATGAATTAGATTTAGAGGTCTTGCCTTTGTAAGATCTATCCTTAATAGTAGAATCAATGACTGGATCACCCGCAGCAATACTGTGTTCGCGCGCATCCACAGCTGTATAGTCTTTTAACTGCAAGCTAATAGGTACATAACCGTTGCCCCCTGCTGCTCTATCTGCTCGGCTATACCCTCCACTCATCGGACTTTTTATAAACACCATTGCAAAGTCCGCTTTAGTTGGATCATCTGTTACTGTATAATATTTATTTATCAATTCTAAATTCACAGGGTACTCTGTTTTCTCCGGAACAGGTGCGCCAAAAAAGTTAAGCCCTGCTGGCGTAGTGCGTTTAGGAATATACACTGTTTTGCCTTTAGCAATTGGTAAAGTATTATTTTGATTCTTAATTAAGACAATACTTTTTAATTGAGCATCATAACCTGCTTTCATAAATTCAGACTTGCCCACAATTTGTTTTGTTTCGGCAGGATCCAAATATGGATTCTCAAACAAACCAACCCTGAAAATATTTAACAATAAACGCACTGCCGATTGCTCAAAACGCTTACGCATAAATGCTTCACCAAATTCCTTTACGCCCATTTGGTATGCTTCTAATACTGGCTTAGCGTCATTGTTACCGCCAAATTGGTCAGCTCCAGCCATTAATACTTTATAATGTCTTTCTGCAATTGTAAGTTTTTCGGTACCCCAGGATTTACCCATAAACATATCTGGTTTTGGACCTTCATTTCCAGTAACCAACCAATCGGTACACACTACCCCATCGTACCCGTATTTATTCCTTAATAAATCGGTGATTAAATATTTGCTGTATGCATTGCCTACATTCTCTCCATTTTTTATATCTTGATTATAAGAAATAGTATAGTATGGCATTACCGCTGCCGCTTTTTTAGTGCCTCCATTTAATTTAAACGCACCATCGATAAATGTTTTTAAGTGCATTTGAAAATTATTACCAGGGTATACTGCAAATTTGCCATACGCAAAATGCCCATCACGCCCAGCTTCCTCAGGACCTCCGCTAGGCCAATGTTTTACCATAGCATTCACGCTATAATTACCCCATCCATTATATGATTTAATGGCATTTGGGGATGTTTGAAATCCGTCCACATATGCTCTAGACATATCGGTTGCTAAATTTGGATCCTCACCAAAAGTGCCCACAAAACGATTCCATCTTGGCTCTGTTGCTAGATCTATTTGCGGAGATAAAGCAGTGGCAATACCCATTGCACGATATTCTTTGGAAGCAATAGAACCAAATTGTAAAGTAATACTAGGATCAAAAGTAGCAGCCAATCCTAGCTCCTCTGGCCATTGTGAAATAGCACCACCACTTCCTGCATTGTATTCCGCTTCTTTATTTGCTCCGTTTCTTGGATCCGAACTATTATTTGCTGGAATACCCATTCCAATCCCTTCTACTAATTTTTGAACATTGTTATTCCAAAGTGCAGCAACCTCAGGACTCGCAACCGAAGTCACTAAAACATGTCTTAAATTATCTTTCTTTAAAAAATCAATTTGTTGATCTGATAAATCATATGGTTTTGCACCACTGGAGTCAAATGCTTTTCCACTATAGCTTGCCTTAAACATACCCATTGGAGGCATTGGAACTGCTTGATGTCCACTATATAACATTAAACCTGCAATTTGTTCCACCGACATTTTAGAAGCTAAATCTTTTGCTCTTTCATTTACATCTACTCTCCAATCTTCATAAATATCCACAACAGCATTTTTATTTAAATCCTTAAACGGCAAGCCATCTTTCAAAATAATTTTTACACCGCTTTCGCTAGCATACCCCAAGGTGATTTGCTCATTTACCTTAATTTTTTGAATCCCAGGTGCCAAATTTGTGTACACCCATTTTTGTTGTGCATTTAAAATAAAGGGAAAGAAAAACAAAACAATGAATCGCTTTTTCATATAATAATTTTTTTACTAAATGTTGCTTTAAAAATTTCAGCTATTAAATATAAATAATTATTGTGTCTATATAACGCAATAAGTATAAATAAATTCATTTCGGCCTTTAGAATTGAATCGCAATACGGGTCCGTTTTAAGTAATTTTTATGAGTATTGAAAAATATAAATGATTCAATTAGCTTATTTTTGTAAGAGATGAGTACAATTAAACCCCCAATTTTACTGCTTTTGGTATTATTCATGTTTTCTGCATGCCAACATGATATTATAAACAGTCCAAATGCAGTTATCCCAGATACTACTATTATTGTAACTCCACCTGTTGGAGGTGGGGGAAATAGTAATTTAGCTTCTGATACTGTTTGTTTTAATTCCGAAATATTGCCCTTGTACTCAAGTTATTGTGGTTCTGCAGGTTGTCACGATATTAGCAGTCACAGAGAAGGGGTGATATTAACCGATTACGCAAGAATCATGAATGGCATTAAGGCAAAACAACCCAATAATAGCGCATATTATACCATTATTGGCCATGGCATGCCGCCTAGAAACTCGCCTCAAATGACGACTGCAAATTTAGCGACTATTAAAAAATGGATTGATCAAGGTGCGCTTAACACCAAATGTACCAATGTATGCGACACAACAGTTTTCACTTATGCAGGTGCAGTACAAACCATCATAAGTAACAACTGCGGAGGATGTCATGGTGCAAAGCCAGGGACAGCAAACGTTTATCTTGGAGATTATGCTAGTACAAAGGCTTATATAACAGCAAATCCGACCATATTTTCAAATGCAATCAATTATAAAGCGACAACAGCCTCTAAAAATATGCCTCAATCTGGAAAGATGGTTGCGTGCAAAATTACCCAAATTGAAAAATGGATTAAAAACGGCTTTCCTCAATAAAATGAAAAATAATAAAATCAACTATATTGCAATTGTCATTGTTTTCGTTTTATCATCTTGTTATTATGATAAGAAAGATCAAATTTACCCGCAAGTGACAAATACCGCATGTGACACAACCAATGTAACATACGCAGCAGTAGTTGCGCCTATTATAGCAAGCAATTGTTCCAATTGTCATGCAAGTAGCAATGCAAATAGAAGCGGAGCGGGAATTGTTTTAGATAATTATACTTCAATGAAGCCATACGTGACAAACAATATGCTATTGAATTCAATTTTACAAAACGGCACGGTAGTGCCTATGCCTTTAAATATGCCAAAGATTGATGCCTGCAGTATTAAAAAAATAGCTGCGTGGATAAGTAAAGGAGCCATTAATAATTAAAAAATAAAGAGATATATGAAAACAATGTTTAAAATTTTAGCATCGGTAATCTTCATAGGATTTGCAACGCAAATAAATGCGCAAAAAGTTTTTTCAACAAAGTCGGGACAGCTTTTGTTTAATGCATCTGGCGGAATTGAAACCATTGCTGCAGTAAACAATCAAGTTGATTCAAAATTAGCCTCTGCGACAGGTCAATTTGTAATTGCTGCCTTGGTAAAGGGATTTAAATTTGAAAACCAGTTGATGGAAGACCATTTCAATGAAAACTATATGGAATCTACTAAATTTCCTAGTTCAGATTTCAAAGGATACATTACCAACATCAAGGATATTGATTTTTCTAAGGACGGAACCTATACCGCAAATTTTGATGGCAATTTAACCATACATGGTGTAGTGCAAAAAGTAACGACAAAAGGACAAATCAAAGTTAAACAAGGAAAGCCAACCATATCTGGTGAATTTAGCATTAAGTTAAAAGACTACGGAATTTCAGGTTCTTATATTGGAGATAAAATTGCAGGGGTAGTAACCATACGCGTGAATTGCACTTACCAAAACTAAAATAATGCACATTCAAAAAATTCTTTTTGTTTTTTCTTTGACTTTCATTGTTTTTAAAGTGAATAGTCAAAGTGTTGATTTATTTGCCGAAAAATACAACGGTCAATCTTCCAATATTATTACTGCAACTTTTAAATCCACAAGGGTTGTAAATGGTCAATCCATAGAAAATGTAGGTACGGGAATTATGGATTTCAGAATCTCCCATCGCTTTGGCGCAATTAGTCAAGGTAGTTATAATTTATTTGGGCTTGATCAAGCAACCATGCGCATTGGATTAGATTATGGAATTACAAATAGATTAATGATTGGTGTTGGAAGAAGCACTTATGAAAAGCAATATGACGGGTTTTTAAAATATAAAATTATACAACAACAGGATGGGGAAAGATATATCCCATTTGGTATAAGTTATGTTGCAAGCTCCATATATAAAACTTTAAAGGACCTTTCCACATCATATGTTCCTTATGCATCTGATCGTTTTTCCTTTGCCCATCAAATATTAATTGCAAGTAAGATAAACGATTTTGTATCGGTACAACTTACTCCTACCCTTGTGCATTATAATTTAGTGGAGAACAATACAATTCCTAATGATTTTAAATCCATTGGTATATCTTCAAGAATAAGATTAAGTAAGCGCGTAAATGTGACCTCCGAGTATTTTCATCGTATAGATAAACTTGCTGGTTATTATAATCCATTGTCCCTTGGAATTGATATAGAAACAGGTGGCCACGTATTTCAATTGCACGTAAGTAATTCAAATGGAATGACAGAAAGGACATTTATCAATGAAACAACAGGAAGTTGGGCAAAGGGTGATTTATGCTTTGGATTTAATATTACAAGGGCCTTTACCATAAAAAAACCAAAAGAATTGAGAGGAATAAAGTGGTAATTATTTAATTTTGATTATGAAAAAAATATTATTATTAATTTTCGCTATCATTATTATAGCTGCAGGAGGTGCCTATTATTACGTTTTTATTTATTCAAAAAATCATCATCGTGATGTACAGTCCGAAGTTGCGATTATTGTGACTAGAGCGGAGTTATTGGCTAAAGATGCGAATAATGTAGTTGCAGCAAATGGGAAGTTCTATAATAAAGCAGTTGAGTTAAGTGCCCCTATTATGGAAATGGAAAAGAATCCTCACGATTCTACAATGACCTTAACCATTGGAAATGGAGATGCGTTTGATACCAATATAGACGTTTATTTGAAATCAAAGGATGGGATCAAAAATAAAATAGGAGATAATATTACCATAAAGGGACTTTGTACCGGAATGGCGCCAAATACCAACGTTAAAATTAGCGAAGCTATTATTAAATAGAACTATTGCTTTTTCGTGGAATGTTGTAAATTTAATAAATTCAATATTTCATGAAAAAGCATTTTATATTGCTGGGACTATTTATTAGTCTTTTTTATTTTAAATCTAATGCGCAATCCATCCAGGAAAAATCGCTAATAGCCGAAGAAGGTATTCAACGTATCATACAAGAAGAAAAGGTAGTAGGGTTTTCGGTGGCAGTGGTAAAAAACAATAAAATAATTTATACCCATTCCTTTGGCATGCAGGATTTGGAAAAAAACATTCCTTTAACCAATCAAGCAATATTTAGGATTGCTTCCATTTCAAAATCATTTACAGCTACTTCAATAATGCAATTGGTGGAGGCCGGTAAAATTAGTCTAGATGACGATTTTAGTAATTTAATTGGTTTTAAGGTGCGTAATCCTAAATATCCAAATACAATAATCACGCTTAGGATGGTGCTATCTCATACTTCATCTATCAATGACAGTCAAGGATATTTTTCGCTAGATCCTATTAATCCAAAAACAAATCCTGAATTTGCAAAATGCTACAATAATTACGAACCTGGGAAGGGCTATGCATATTGTAATTTAAATTATAACATGGCTGGCGCAGTCATTGAAAAAATAACTGGGGAGCGTTTTGATCAATACATTAAAAAAAATGTTTTAGAACCCTTAGGCATATACGGTGGTTATTGTGTGGACTCATTAGATAAATCTAGATTTGCCACTTTATACGAATACAATAAAGACAGTTCAAAATTTATTGCAAGCCCAGCTGCCTATAATCCAAGAAGTGAAGAAATAAAAAATCATACTTTAGGTATTACCACTCCAATATTTTCTCCCACTGGTGGAATGAAAATATCCGCAACCGATTTAGCAAAATATATGATCATGCATGCACGCAAAGGAAAAAATAAAGGGGGGCGTATTATTTCCAAAAAAAGTGCCATTCAAATGCAAACAAAACTATCAGACGAAGAAAATTATGGGCTAGGATTGGAAACTTCGGATAAATTAATTCCAGGCGAAATTATGTGTGGACATACTGGTTCTGCATATGGTTTATATAGTGCAATGTTTTTTAATGCAAAAAAGAAATTTGGAATTGTTGTAATATGTAATGGATGTGGGGCAGCATTTGATTCAGGATTTAACAAGGTTATTAGAAGGACTGTAACCACTTTATATGATAGTTTTATTAAATGATAAAAATTATAACTATATATAGATACAATTTTCATATCTTGACTGCCGTTAAAGCAATATAAAATCGTTTATGGCAATTTTGGCTCCCTTGTTTGGAATATTTACTTCTTTTATACTCATTTACTACCTAAGTTCTTTAAACAGGTCAAATATTTTTCTGGCCTTATTTTTTCTTTGTTGCAACCTGGTAGTATTGGTATATTTTGGTTTGCATTTTTCAAAAAATATATTTTGGGAAGGATTTTGTTTTGTGCATTGGCTACCTCTTTCTTATTTATTAGGCCCCCTTTTGTTTTTATATGTAAAAACTACCATAAGCGATAATAACAAGTTGAATAAATGGGATTGGCTACATTTAATCCCAGCTATTTTATGCCTAATTGCTACCCTTCCCTATACCACTTTACCATTTAAAGATAAAATGGAAACTGCGCATAGAATTGTAAATATTACCAATGATTATAGAGTTGGTTTTTTTGTAGTTGATTTTGAATTTATTTTAATTAGCAGATCCCTGCATATTATTTTTTATTCAATCTTGTCCTTTGTATATTTTAAGTGGATCACAAACAATACTTTAAAAACAAACAAAACGCTTCCTTCCAATCATAAGGTATTGAATAAATGGTTTTTTATTTTATGCTTTATTCAAATTGTCATTGCTAGTAATACACTAGGCAATATGTTGGTAGTAGTATACGGACATAATTTTACCATCTTTGGGTTAAGAGGAGATCAAATATTTTCTGATGATCATTTTTTTGGACTCAATGGAATTGCTTTTTTTGCACAAAACTTTTTTCTATTCTTATTCCCCAAAATTTTATACGGAAATATTTCTTACTCAGAAGCAGTGGCTAAAGAAAATATTATAGAAGAAATTAAATCAAATCTTCCTAAAAAAAATAAGTCCGCTGTAAATGTAGAAGAATTTGAAAATACATTAAACGAATATTTAATTCAACAACCTTTTACAAAGAAAGAGTTTACCCTTTCACAAATGTCTTTTGATTTAAAAATTCCAGAACGATTTTTGTCTACTTATTTTAATATTGAATTAGACACAACCTTTAGTGAGTGGAGAAAAAATTTACGTATCGACTACGTTTGTATGTTATTAGAGCAGGGCGAGTCAAAGAATTTAACTATTGAGGCCATATCTGCAAATGCTGGATTTGCTTCCCGATCTAAATTTATTGATGCTTTTAAAGAGCGAAAGGGAGTTACCCCTTCCGCTTTTATAAAATCATTAGGTTAAACTATACTAGTTTCCTCCAGCCATTTGTTTTAAATTGCCTAATTGTCTAAAGAACTCAAAATTATCAAAGAAGTCTTGCTCTTCAGTAATTTTACCGTCTACAATGGTAGCAATGGTACAGCCAATCACATCCACGTCTTTATTGGTTGCAGGAATGCCAAAGAAGTCGCCTGTATGCTTTCCTTTGAATTGCCAGTATTTAACTAATTTATTTCCTGAAGCAATTATTTCTTTAACGATAAATTGTCTGTTCGAAAAGCCAGTAACATAATTCTTATAATAGGCTGCACAATTAGCCTTTCCTTTTGTTTCTGGAACTGTATGCAAAACTGCATCATCTGCGTAAACACTATCTAAAATACTTGCTCTTCCTTCATTAATGGCTACTTCCCAAATATTGTTATAAAATTTAATATTTGCTTTTTCTAAAGCATCCTTTTGGTCTAAGGATGTCGCTGCTGTTGCAGAAGCGGTTGATGAGTTTGTTGCGCCTCCATTGTTAGTACAAGAAGCCAAAGTTGCTAAAAAGAACATGGCGGTGAATGCAGTTGAAATTTGTTTTTTCATTGATTAAATTATTTTGATTAATATCAAAACTATTTATAGCGTCCTGGAAAACGCATAATTATGTTGGCAGATATGTTCCGAAATCATAATTAGGAACAAGTTCAAAGCTGAAAATTGAATAAACGGAGGGCTATTTAAATAGCCTGTTAGTTCATGCTAGTTAAACCGGCAAGCCAAGTTCCAATGGTCTCTAGTACCGCTGGCTCAATAGTGGTTTCCAATTCGCCATATTCGGGAACAGTACATTTGGTACATTTTTGAAATAAATGATTTAGCCCCTCAAATTGTTTGGTGGTAAAATGCTTGTTGCCTCCTTTTTTTAAAGATGCCTCAATTCCTTTTAAACTTGCCGCGGCAGGAACCTGGATATCTGCCGAACCGTTTATGGCCAAAACTGGACATTTTACTTTCTGTAAAGTAGGCTGTGGATTATAGGCTGCAAAGTATTTCCACCAATTGGTAGAAAGGGTTTGGGCCATAGTGGTTGCAAATTTTTCAATATCTGATTGGGTACTTATATTGGTGGTAAGCTTTACCAAATTTTTATCGGTGCTTTCAAACCAAGCATTCGTAATAGCTTTAGCCTTAGCAATGGCTGCTTCTTTATTGTCAATGACAATGATAGACTTCATTAAATTTTTATATAATGGTATGTATGCGTCTATTGCTTGTTGACTAATTCCAGCCGACTTTAAAACCATTTCATTTTGTATGGCCATGAGTTCGGTTATTTCAATGCCTGGGCCTGCCATTAACACCATAAAAGCAACCGATTTATCACGGGCTGCAACCATTGGGGCAATTAACCCGCCTTCGCTGTGTCCAAGTAACCCAATTTTGTTGGGATCCACCATTGGTAAAGTTTTGGCATATGCAAGATGCTCCTCAACATCTAAAGCAAAATCGGCGGTGGTACTTGTGCTAAAATCTCCTGTAGATTTTCCAGCACCGCGATCATCTACTCTTAACACTGCAAAGCCTTTTTTAGTTAAGTAATCTGCTAGCACCGCAAATGGTTTATGATCAAAAATGGTTTCATCTCTATCTTGTCTTCCACTTCCCGTAATTAAAATAACAAGCGGATATTGTTTGTTATCTGATGGATACGTTAAGGTGCAACCATAAGATAAATGGGTATTCGTCCCTTCGTATACAAAATCCTTTACTACATAACTAAATGGTGGCTTGGGCGTTTGTGGCTTCATTGCAACCACTACTTCCATGCCTTCTTTTAATGGCTCCATATTTAAAGGGAAACTCATTCCAGACTGACCCCAACTACCTTCTAGCTTATTTAATCCTGCATTCAAAGTCCCAGTAAAAGAAGCTCCAATCATTTTAATCTCAATATTTATTTGCTTATTGGATACCTCTGTTTTTGAAGAAGGAATCCCTTTTGCTTTTTGCGCTGGTACATCCCAATTAGAGGTATATGTTTTGTCAGCATTTTGAACAAGGTGTAATCTTAGTTCAATTTTTTGGCCACCTGCATTTAAAATGCCCGCCCAGTTCAATTCTGTCACTTGACTATAACTTATGAAGCTGCAAACAAAAAGAAAAAAAGATAGAATGAATTTTTTCACGATAATAATATTAAAAATCAAATTTAAATAAATAAAAGTTAGTCTCCTCAAACTGTAAAAAATATTACAGTTCTTTTTCCATATAAACCACCCCGTCATTCGGATTATGGTAATAAGCATCAATATCATAAAATCCATTCTTATGATATAAGGTAATTGCAGGTATCATAGAATCTAAGGTGTCTAAACGCATTAACGTATAGCCATTTAGCTTTGCTTTTTCGCAAAGCATCTGCACTAAAGTTTGGCCAATACCCTTTCCTCTATATTTGGGCTGTATGTACATTCTTTTTAACTCACAAATACCTTCACCAATTTTACGATAAGCAGCGCAAGCAATAGGCGTACTTTGATCATACACAAGTACCAAGCAACCAGTAGGGCTTCCGTACATGCTATTTATAATTTGAAGCTCTTGTTCAAAATTTTGAAAATCTAAGCTAATATTTAAAGAGTTGGCATACGCTGTAAATAATTTGATGGCATCCTGCAGTTGAGCTTCATTAACTGGTATAGTATATTTCAATTGTAATTATTTTAATAAGATAATGAATAAAGAGCCCGCTATCATAATAAGGGAACCTACTAGTTTTTTTATCAATCCCAATTCTTTAAAAAAATGATGCCCGAATAAAACTGAAAGTAAAATTGAAATCTGAAATAAAGCCAATGCAGCACCCACTTGCATATGCATAAATGTATAATTGGTGGCAGCAACCATTATTCCAATTGAAATTACGAGTCCAGCGTATTTTAACATAACCAATGTAGAAATTTGTTGAATTTGATTTTTAAATCCCACTTTGCTAGTTAGGAATAAAGGGATGGAAAATATAAATCCAAAAATACACCAGCCTGCAAATGCATATTTTAAATTAGAATGCAAAATCACTTGCTTATCCGTAACTGCCTGTATGCCCGTTAATACCAGGGCAGTAATTCGGTATTGAATAGCACTTTGCTTAAAAATGGACCAAGAGAATTTACCTGCTTCATTTTCTAGAACAAAGTAGCTTCCTATAATTATAAATGCAATGCCTATGAAACCCCATGTATTAGGCAGCTCCCCAATTAAAATAAAAGCAAAAACAATCCCAATAATAGATTTGTATGCATTAATGGGGCCCAATACAGAAAGTTGCCCGTTTTCAAGCGCTTTTACAATAAACCCGTTACCTATTGCACCCAAAATTCCCCCCAATAAAGAGTAAGTCCAAAAAGCGTTAGGAATTGTTTGAAATGGGAAATCTTTAATTAAAAATAAACTCGCAAAAGATAAAATGCCATAAGAAACCAAATTAACAAAAAGTGGATGCTGCCTATTTGTTAATTGCTTTTGAAAAACATTTGCTATTGGATTGGAAAAAATACGAATAACAATAGCAGCAATTAACATTAGCGTTGCTTCCATAAAATTATTTAATTAAATAAGGAAGTATTGCTTTTTGCCAAATTGCATAACCTGCTGGTTTCATATGAAGTCTGTCGCCAACATAAAGCTCCTCTCTCATTTGTCCCTTCTTATCCAACATGGCATCATAAATATCAATAAACGATGCATTTTTTTGTTTGCTTATATAGGTTTTAATCATTTGATTGGCCACTTTCATTTTTTCTTGAAGACTGGCACGGCTTGGGCTTGGTTTCATCGAAATAAATGCAATATTAGTTTTTGGAAGATTGGTTCGAATCATGCCAAAAAGTGTTTTGAATCTATTGTAAGCTTCAACTGATGAAATATTATCCGCGCTCGCTAAATCGTTCTCCCCACAATAAATGACTACTTGTTTTGGTTGATACGGCAATATAATATCATAGGTATACCTAATTACATCGGTAAGTATGGAACCTCCAAACCCGCGATTAATAATGGTAAAGTCTGGGAAGTAATTATTTACATCCTGCCACCTTGCAAAAGAGGAACTTCCAACAAATAATATAGCATTAGAGGGGGGAGCTTGTATGGAATCTTTTTTCTTAAAAGCTACAATTTCTTGCCAAAAAGCGGGACTTGTTTGCGCATGTATAATTGGAGTACTTGCTAATAAGCAGGCAATAAATAGCATCTTCTTCATAAGTTTGAAGTTACTAAATTTAGCGCTATGTAATAGTAAATAAAACTTGTCATTATTGAAAATGAAATTTACTTGTTTCAATTCATCAATTATTACTATTTTCAATTGAATGAAGTATCCTATTGAATTAATTGAACTCGAAAAAGGATTGAGTGTCTATATCCCAACACAACATTTGGTCAAACCCTACTATGAGCAAATGTTAGCGAGTAATGTAGACGAGCCTTTCCCTTTTTGGGCGAAGTTATGGGCTGCTTCAAAAGTATTGACACAATTTTTAGATGCTAACCCCCAATGGGTAAAAGATAAAGTAGTGCTTGAAATGGGAGCAGGCATTGGTCAACCATCATTAACAATAGCCCATCTTGCTAAAGAAGTAATCATAACTGATCATAATAAGGATGCGGTTGCGCTGCTTGAAAAAAATATCGCTCATTTGGGATTAACCAATGCGCGCGCAATGCAATTAGATTGGAATAGCTATGCTAATTCCATACCCGCA
>CANHIR010000040.1 GCA_947461015.1 Bacteroidota bacterium
TTCTTTACAATACATTGATCCTCGTCTAAAACAATAAATCCGCCAGAACCCAACATAGATCCTGTTGCAAAACCACCGTCACTTAAACTTTCATAGTTCATGTAACGAGGCTCTCCTTTCGCAGTGGTTAATAATAAATTAGCGGGTAAAATTGGCACAGATGAGCCGCCTGGAATACATGCCTTTAATTTTTTACCATCTTTTATGCCGCCGCAATATTCATCGCTATAAATAAATTCTTCTACCGTTATTGTCATATCAATTTCATACACGCCTGGCTTATTAATATTGCCACATGCTGAAATTAATTTTGTGCCCGTTGATTTTCCAACACCAATTTTAGCGTACTCCTCTCCACCCATATTAATAATAGGTACGACTGCAGCTAATGTTTCTACGTTATTAACCACCGTTGGGCGCATCCATAAACCTTGAATGGCAGGGAATGGAGGTTTGATTCTTGGGTTGCCTCTTTTACCTTCCAATGATTCAATCAATGCAGTTTCTTCACCACAGATATAAGCACCACCACCACGTTGTACGTGAATATTACAATCAAAACCAGTTCCTAAAATATTTTTTCCTAACCAACCCGCGGATTTTGCTTCTTCAATTGCTTCTTCTAAAATATTAGTAATCCAAGCGTACTCGCCTCTTATGTAAATGTAAGTATCGTTTGAGCCTAGTGCAAAACTGGATACAATTAAACCTTCAATTAATAAGTGTGGTAAAAATTCCATCAAATATCTATCCTTAAAAGTGCCTGGCTCAGATTCATCTGCATTACAAACCAAGTGACGTGGAACACCTTCTGGTTTTGCAATAAAACTCCACTTCATACCTGTAGGAAAACCTGCACCACCTCTTCCTCTTAATCCACTCTTTTTTACTTCTTCAACGATTTCGTCGGTGGTCATTTGCTTCAAAGCTTTTTCTACCGAGCGGTATCCGCCCTCACGACGATACACTTCATAAGTTCGTATACCTGGTACATTTGCTTTGTCTAATAATAATTTTACGCCCATTTTAATATATTTAATTCAGGTCTTTATTAATTTTTGGCAGCCTCTGCTCTATATGCTGCAATAATGCTATCTACTTTTTCTTTCGTCAAATGTTCTTTATAAATATTTCCTACTTGCATCATGGGTGCGTAACCACAAGCACCAAGACACTCTACTAATTTTAAAGTAAATAGGCCATCCTTTGTAGTTTCGCCTGGTTGAATGTCCAATGTTTTTTTAATGTAGTCAATGATGTTATCAGAGCCGCTAACCATGCATGGACCTGTTTGACAAACCTCAAAAACAAATTTACCTACAGGCTTTAAATTATACATGCTATAAAAAGTAGCCACTTCATAAACCTCAATTGGCTCAATGCTTAATAAGCTTGCAACATAATCTAATGTTTCAGTGGACAACCAACCGCCAAAACTTTCCTGTGCCAAATGTAGGGCAGGAAGCAATGCACTTTTTTGTTTCCCTTCCGGATAACGAGCCACCAAGCGTTTAAACTCGGTCATTTGTATATCATTAAAAGTAGTAGCCATATTCTAAACTTTCTTTTTTTCAATTTTTTAATTATGCATTACAAATTGTGCTTCGCAAAATGATGCATCGCAATCACTATGCGTCCAACTCTCCAGCAATTAAATTCAAACTACTCATTGTCACCACCGCATCACTCAACATGCCTCCAGTAATTAATTCTGGATAAGCTTGATAATAAATGAAACAAGGGCGACGGAAATGCAATCGAAATGGTGTGCGTCCTCCATCACTCACTAAATAAAATCCCAACTCTCCATTACCTCCTTCCACAGCACTATAAATTTGACCCTTTGGTAAATTCACTTCCCCCATAATTATTTTAAAGTGCCATATTAATGCTTCCATATTATTGTACACATCTTCTTTTTTAGGAAGATAATACTCAGGCACATCGGCATGGAAAATTTCAGCTTCTGCACCTTTAAAAGATTGTACTTTCTCGTAAGCCTGTTTGATTATAGAAAGGCTTTGCCACATTTCTGCATTGCGCACTAGGAAACGATCGTAGTTATCCCCTGTAGTACCAACAGGAACAGTAAAATCTATGTCTTGATAACTACTATAAGGATTTGCAACACGCACATCATAATCCACTCCAGCAGCACGTAAATTTGGGCCCGTAAATCCATAATTCATTGCTCGAGCAGCACTAATTCCGCCAGTACCTTGGGTACGCTCCATAAAAATGCGGTTACGCGTAAATAAACTTTCAAACTCTTTTAATACTTTAGGGTATTCATTTAAGAATTTTTCCAGTTTTGTAAATGCTGCATTAGTGAAATTTCTTTCGAAACCACCAATACGTCCAATATTTGTAGTAAGACGGGACCCGCAAACTTCTTCATATATTTCGTAAATCAATTCTCTGTATTGCATCACATATAAAAAACCAGTGTAAGCGCCCGTATCTACTCCCACAATGGAATTACAAATTAAGTGATCGGAAATACGTGCCAACTCCATAATTATGATACGCAGGTAGTCAACACGTTTTGGTGTTTCCACTTTTAAAAAGCGTTCACAAGTAATATGCCACCCCATATTGTTAATTGGACTACTGCAATAGTTTAAACGGTCTGTGATTGGGGTAATTTGATATAAATTTCTTCGCTCTGCTAATTTTTCAAATGCACGATGAATAAACCCAACTGTTTGTTCAGATGAAACGACACGTTCACCATCAATTTCCATGATATTTTGAAATACTCCATGGGTAGCAGGATGGGTAGGCCCTATATTTAAAGTGGTTGTCTTTTTTTCTATTGATCCTTCAGGCAAGTTAATATTGTGATGTGCTTCCATATTGTTTATGTGTTGCAGTTGCTAGTTTAGTTTAATTAAATTATCCTCTTCCAAACATCTCATCATCTTTATCAATTCTTGTTTGGTCTTCTAGTGGAAATTCTTTTCTCAATGGAAAATAATCCATCTCATCTACATTTAAAATACGTTTCAAATTTGCATGACCAATAAAATTCACGCCAAAGAAATCGTAGGTTTCTCTTTCCATCCAATTGGCACTTTCAAACAATTTACTAGCAGTAAAGACATCTGGTTTTTCAACCGGTACTGCTACCGAAAAACGTACACGAATATTTTCAATAAAATTATGTAAATGATAGACTACTACTATTTCAGCTCCTTTTTGATCTGGATAGTTTACGCCGCATAAGTCGGTTAAAAAAGTAAAGCCCAATTCGTCATATAAAAACTGAATTACTTTCAAGTTATTTGCAGCAGGTGCTTCAAAAGATAAAATATCATACTCGTTTGAAAATAGATTAATTTGATCTCCAAATTTTTCTACTAATTTTTCCTGTATGATTGCATTCGTTAACGACATATTTATGAAAATAGAAGGTTATAATTTATTGGATGCCATAGCTATTTAACAATGCTTTATATTGTTCACTGTTGCGACGACGAATACTTTCTTGACCTACTAAGTCTTGAATTTTCATAAAGCCGTCAATGATTGCTTCTGGTCTTGGAGGACAACCAGGCACATAAACATCTACAGGAATTACCTGATCAATTCCTTGCAGTACGCTGTAGGTGTCAAAAATGCCACCACTTGATGCACAAGCACCAACCGCAATTACCCATCTTGGCTCTGCCATTTGCAGATATACCTGTCTTAAAACGGGTGCCATCTTTTTTGCAATGGTGCCCATCACCATTAATAAGTCACACTGACGCGGAGAGAAACCCACACGCTCAGAACCAAAACGAGATAAATCATAATGTGATGCCATGGTGGCCATAAATTCAATTCCACAACAAGACGTTGCAAAAGGCAATGGCCATAGTGAATTTTTTCGAGCTAATCCTACAACCGAACTTAATTGTGTTGCAAAGAAACCATCTCCACCTATTCCATCTGGCGCTGGTGCCATTGAAATTGCATCTTTGATTTCAGCTTCTTTTGGATGAATATTAAATCTTACTGGACGCATATTAAATGCTTTGAATTTTTAAATAATTAATCTTCCCATTTAAGGGCACCTTTCTTAATAATGTATATAAAACCTACTAAGAAAAAACAAACAAATAAAACCACTTCTCCTAAGCCAGCCCATCCTAAACTTTTAAAATTAACTGCATAGGGATAAAAGAAAATCACCTCTACGTCAAACAATACAAATAGAATTGCAATTAAAAAATACTTAATTGCCATGGGTGATCTAGCATCGCCATGGGTTGGAATACCACTTGTAAAAGTGGCTAATTTGTCATCGGTTTTTCGCTTTGGTCCTAACAAACTTGAAACTAAAATCATAAAGGCAACAAAGCCTCCAGCAAACAGCAATTGAAGTGCTATTGGCAGGTAATTGGCCGCATTATTTGTTTCATTTGCAGATAGGAAAAATTGCATCAAAATCATACAATTGTTTTTGGTGCCGCAAAAATACACAAAGGATAGCACCTAGCACGAAAAACTCCCCATAAAAGGGGAGTTTTTTTGAAATATTTTAAAGGGATTGCTATTTCTTCTTAATTGGCTTTTTTGCAGGCGGTTTGGCCGTTGGCGTTTCCGTCTTTTCTGGGGTAGTAGCAGGTTTTTCAGCAACCGGTTTTGCATTTGCCCTTTCTTTCATTTTGTTCACTAAATTTTGAAATTGAGCCCTGTAACTTAGCATATTCGCATCTCCAGGAGCATATTTCAATATTTCATCACACATTTCAAGTGCTTTATCAAATGCCTTAGTTTCATTGAAATACACCATCATTTGCGAGTAGTTATCTACTAATTTTTGCTTATTGCTTGCAGTGTCTTTTAGAAAAAACTGATTTTGCAAGTTCATTGCTTCAAGTTTTAATCCTTTTGCATTGGTTGAATCTAGTAAAATAGCTGCTTTTACATTGAAAACATATCCTCTTGGCTTATCCGGGAAGGCACTGATATATCCTTTTGCAGCAGAGTCGGCAGCAATACCATCCATTGCGTTTAAAGCTAGACTGGCATTTTTGAAATAATAGAATTCATCTTTGATGCCATTTAAAGCAGCATATTTCATAAACCACTTATAAGCATCGCTATACATATTATATTTTTCAAACATTTCATAGCCTGACTTATAATATTTTAAATTTGCTTTCTTATTCGTTGGATCAGCAGCAATCGCTTTTTCTAAAATTGTAGCAACTGAAGATTGTGCCCCAGGGAACTTAGCGATTACTTTTACTGCCAACTCATAATCCTGTGTCATGATCTTATCAGCAGGCGTATTTTTAATATACTCCTCAATATAAGTTCTTGCAGCAACTGAATCCCCTTTTCTATCATAGTTATAAGCCAACAATACTGCAATTCTTGGATAAGCATCAATACCTATGGTATTTTTTAAATCAAGTGCTTTTGCCAAGGAAGCATCATATTGGGCAACCTGGAATAGGTAATCGGCATATAAATAGTCAAAAGAAGGGTCCTTATCTGCGTATTTAACAAACAAGTCTAAATTTTTCCTCGCTTTTGCAGTATCTCTTGTAGAATGATAATTGTATAATGCTACATAAACTGGAGCAATTGCTGGATCTATTGCTATTGCTTTGTCATAATTTTCTTCAAAGCTCTCGCTGTTATTTTGACTTTGATAAACCTTTCCAATTTTATAATAAGGGAAAGCGTTTTTTGTATCAATATCTGCAGCCTTTTTAAAAGCAGTAACCGCATCTCCTCCATTTTCACCTCCCAGCTTTAAGTAATTAACCCCTAGGTTCATGTATAAACTTGGACTAAGCGGTTGGCCATCATACATTGAAACCAAATCGTTAATTTTTTGAATCGCATAATTATGATCTCCAATATTTGTTGGCAATTCTGCAAAAACACGGCCAATGGCATTAATAATCTCTGGATTGTTTTTTGCCTTATTTTTTCCTTTTTCAATTTTTGAACTAGTGATTGCTAATTCTAAATTATTCCTTACTAATTCAGGTGCCGCACCTTCTAAATATTGTATATGGGCCATTGCCACTAATAACCATGGGTCATTCCCTTTGGCTTGCAATGCTTGCTGGTAAACGGTTTTTGCTTCTTTAATTGCAGCCGCAGTTGGAATACCATTGTAGTTTTGCGCTAAAATGGATTGTCCATACCAAAAAATAGTCTCAGGGTCAGCTGGATTTTTTGCTAAAGCACTTTTAAAGAAATCAAGGGCTGATTTATTTTTTTCATAATTCAACAACTTAATACCTTCTGCTAAAGGAGCGGTAGCAACTTGTGCATTTAAACCTGTTCCAAAAAAAGCAAATCCAATCATCAAATAAGCCAATTTTCTCATCACTTGTTTTTTTTATTTGTTATTAACTGATCCCATCTCAATTTTTTACTTATTCTAATAAACTCAATTGAGAAAGCTAAAATTATTAATTTTTTTGCAAGAAATATTTTAAATTTTATAAAAAAGACTAAAATCTGTTAGTATTGTGTTAATCTGAATTAACAGTTGTATTTCTTTCTGTAAAACTCATTTTGGCAGGCACTAAAAAAGATCTTTTAAATATTAATTGACCTCGTTCCGAACTTAAAAAATTGAGAAATCCAGAACCCAATCCATCAAAATTCTCCTTTAATATATAATAAATTGGTAATGATAAAGAATACTGCCCTTTCCCAATGGTGGATTGTGAGGGCTGCGCATACAAGCCTTTTTCAGCACACAGTGTGCATTCAAGCATTGCTGTTTTTACAAATTTCCTTAATTCATTTTGCTTAGGGTTATAGGTATCATTGATCCAATTCATTCCAACAAAACCCATTGCACTAGGATGCGTTTTTACATAATCTAGCACCCCATCGCTCCCATTGGCAGATATCACATTCTTCCCAAAAGGTGCATCCTTCATTAAACTGTCTTTTAAAAACCGCATTACCCCTGTTAAATGATTCCCATCCATAACAATGGTTTGGGTATTATTTCCAATTAATTTTTCACGTAAATCATTTAATGAAAACAAAGTATCCATTGCGTTTGAATGAACTACTATGGCAATTGCATTATATGCCAATATTTCATACCTAGGACTAAAACCTAAATTACTTTTAAAAGAGCTATTTTCTTTTTCTGTTAGGCCTCTAGTAATAAAAATCATTCTTGTGCTATCTAACGTAAGGTCCTTTAAACATTCAATTTCAGGCTTATACTCAATAATTAAATTTGCGTCTGGATAGCTTGATTTAAAAACTTTTATCTCTTCCTCTAAGAAAGGTTTAAAGCTCTCTTCTGCCGAAATACGAATGGTCCCCACTGTGGTACTTTCTTGTTGTATTTGGGTTTTATTGGATTTGCATGCTGTTAAATAAACAGCTAGCATGATTATCAATTTAAAATTGTGCATAAAAATTTTGATTGTTACTTTTTCTCTCACTAATAGTCTTTTTGAAAACCTCGATATAGCCTAAACCCTCCATACACTAAACACATGCATCCAAAAATGATGCGCCATTCATTGTCCAAATTAATGATTTGGTCCAAATGAAAATATTTAGCGCCAAACATAACTACCGCGCTACCTAAAATTAACCCAGCCATGGTAAAATCATAAATACTTCTAAAAATTCGATAGATTTTCTCCGATCTTTCTCTACCAGGATTCGTTTCGGACATATTGGTATTATTTTGGGGCAAATTAATCAATTATATAGGATGAATTTAAAAATTTATCTTTACGGTCAAATTCGATAGCATGAGCAAACCTTCATTACCCCAGGGCACCCGTGATTTTAATGCAGCAACAGTGCAAAAACGTCAATATATATTCAAAACCATTCAATCGGTATTTGAATTATTTGGTTTTCAGCCGCTGGAAACGCCATCTATGGAGAACTTGGATACCCTAATGGGAAAATATGGGGAAGAAGGAGATAAATTAATTTTTAAGATTTTAAATAACGGATTAGACAATCCTCAAAAAAGGGTACAAATAGACGAAGGAATGGCAAAAGTGTTAGAAGGGAAAAATAGCACCTTAATTACTGAACGAGCTTTACGTTATGACTTAACCATCCCTTTTGCTAGATATGTAGCCATGAACCATGGGCAACTAACCTTCCCTTTTAAACGCTATCAAATTCAACCTGTTTGGAGAGCGGATAGACCACAAAAAGGAAGATATAGAGAGTTTTATCAATGTGATGCAGATGTAGTAGGAAGCGATAGCCTATTAAATGAAGTAGATTTAATAGCAATTTATGTAACCGCATTTCAAAAGTTAAACCTCCCCGTTGAAATCAAAATTAACAACCGAAAAATATTATTGGGGCTTGCGCAAGTTTGTGGCGGTGAAGAAAAATTAATTGACCTTACCATTGCCATTGACAAGCTTGATAAAATTGGATGGGAAAAAGTAAAAGAAGAATTAAACAATAAAGGTTTTAATGTTACTCAGCAGAATTTAGTAGAACGCTATTTAAATATTAGCGGGACCAATGCAGAAAAAATAAATGCACTTGCAACTTTACTAGGTGAAAACGAAATTGGGAAAAAAGGAATTGAAGAATTAAACTATGTGTTAGCTTATCACCAAAATAGTGGAATGAGCAAACATTTAGTTGCAGATTTTACATTAGCAAGAGGTTTAAACTATTATACTGGACTTATTTTCGAAGTAAAAGCAATAGACGTGCAAATGGGCAGTATTGGTGGTGGCGGCCGTTACAATGACCTTACAAGTTTATTTGGTGTACCCAATATACCTGGCGTTGGTATTAGCTTTGGCGTGGACCGTATATATGATGTATTAGAAGAAAAAAATCTTTTCCCTACAAGTATTGATCAAGGAACACAGGTGCTATTTTTTAATTTAGGAGAAGCTGAAGCTAAGGTTGCGTATGAACAAATGGGTAAATTAAGAGACAAAAAAATTGCTTGTGAAATGTACCCTGAGAAGAGCAAATTTGACAAGCAATTTAAATATGCTGAGAAAAAAGGAATTCCTAATATTTTAATTATCGGAACAGACGAAGTTTCAAAACAAGAGTGTACGATAAAAAATTTAGCAACCGGAAAACAATCTACTATTTCATTTAATGAATTAGAGACCTTTCAGTTTTAATATTCTTAATTAGTATTCTACTTTTTCAGCCCAAATTTGATAATGAAATTCTTCCTCTTTATTACCTGAAGTTGAAGAAGCAGCTTCTTTAGTGCCCACTAATTCCATTCCTTGCACTACAAAAGTAACCGACTCTACACTTTTGTTAGCGTCTCTTTTAAAAATAACAAGGCCATCATAAGCGGCTAAATAAAAAGTATCAACTCCCTTTTTTTCTAATGTAAAACTTCCCATTGGACTTGATACCTTTAAAGTGGCATCTTCCGCTTCAACAACTGCTTCCGAAACTGGGCTTCCCGCTGCAAAAACATACTTACCTAAATAATCCTTCAAGGGACTTGTTTGCGCATTCACAGCTGTCATAATGCCTAACATTACAACAAACATTAAAACTAATTTTTTCATTTTGGTATTTTTTAAGAAGATGAATTTAAAGCGTTTTTTTGACCCCACAAAAAGAATAAATTGTAAACAATTTGGATAAAGTATCTTTGCATTATGGAGAAGACTAGACCGAATATAAGACAAGTAGAAGTGTCTGAAATTGAACGCTTTATAGCGAATGTGGGCGAAAGACCATTCAGGGTAAAACAAATTGTAGAATGGTTATGGCAAAAACATGCGCATAGCTTTGACGAAATGACCGACTTAAGCAAGGATCTAAGAAAGCAATTGGTGGAACATTTTAGTTTCCCTGCTTTGCAAATAGATACCACCCAACAAAGTGAAGACGGTACCTTAAAAACAAGGTTCCGCACTTTTGATGACCATATGATTGAGGGGGTATTAATCCCAACAAGTGAGCGAAAAACTGCATGCGTTTCCTCTCAAATTGGATGTAGCCTAAGTTGTAAATTTTGTGCAACCGGCACTATGGATCGTAAGCGAAATTTGAATTTTGATGAGATATATGATCAGGTAGTTTATATCAACCAACAAAGCGAAGCTGCGCATGAAAAACATTTAAGTAATATTGTTTTTATGGGAATGGGTGAGCCATTAATGAACTACCATAATGTTTTAAAAGCAATTGAAAAAATCACTTCGCCTGACGGACTGGGCATGAGTCCAAAACGCATTATCGTTTCCACTGCAGGGTTGGTGAAACAAATTAGACAATTAGGCGATGATGGTGTTAAATTTAAATTAGCAGTTTCATTACATGCACCGAATGATAAAAAGCGTAATGAAGTAATGCCCATTAATGAGAGCAACAATATTAAGGCATTGGTTGATGCCCTAAACTATTTTTACAAAAAGACAGGGACCGAAATTTCTTTTGAATATATATTATTTAAAGACTTTAATGACTCTGAAAAAGATGCAGAAGAGCTTACTAAAATATATCGTCAAGTTCCAGCCGATTTAATCAATGTGATTGAATACAATTCAGTGGATCACTTTGGCTTCGACAAACCAGACGAGGATGGCTTTGAGCGTTTTGTAGAAATTTTACAAAAGAATCGCGTAAATGTAAGAGTAAGACGCAGCAGAGGAAAGGATATTGACGCAGCTTGTGGACAGTTAGCCAATAAAGGATAGCTCTACTAGCATCACATAATTAAATAGGCGCATGAAGAACAAAAGATCAGACAACTTTGACAAATTTGCCAACAAGAAAAAAGGCAGTGCGGTTAAAGAAGAATATAGACAAGAAAAGAAAAAAGCAAAAGCAGATTCAAGAGCCGCTGGCGAAGCTGCACGTCAAAGAAAAAAAGACATTGCAAAAGGTATTGCTGTTGAGCCCGTTGGGAATAACAAAAAAGGCGGCTATGCAAAAAAGGATTATGTAACAGGGCCTCCAAAATATTCAATTCCTTTAAGAGCGAAATCTGCTCCCAAGAAAATGGTGGATGATACCCCTGCAAAATATGGTGAAATTAAAAGAGGCGCTGGTGTGGGTTCGCCTCGATTGGCTGCAAGTAAAAGAACACCTGCCTCCATGGATAAGGCCGATGCAAAACGTACCGCAAGCATTGGAAAGGTAAATGCAAGCGACGATATGCCGTATGAGCAAATGCCTTTGAATAAATACATTGCTCATGCCGGAACATGTGGACGACGTGAAGCTGCTGAATTGGTAAAGAACGGTCATATTACGGTTAATGGCGACACTGTTTTAGAGCCAGGTTATAAAGTACAATTTAAAGATGTAGTAAGATTAAAAGGCAAGGTTTTACAATTACAAGTAACCCCAGTTTATATCTTATTAAATAAACCAAAAGACTATATCTGTACTGCAAATGATCCGGAGGGAAGAAAAACGGTATTGGATATTATTAAGAATGCAACCACGCAAAGAATGTTTCCAGTAGGTCGTTTGGATCGAAACACCACAGGTGTTTTAATTTTAACCAACGATGGTGATTTAGCACAGAAATTAACACATCCTTCTTACGAGATTAAAAAAATATACGAAGTAACATTAGATAAGCCAGTCACCAAGGCCGATATGGAAGCCATTGCTGCCGGGGTAACATTAGAAGATGGATTTATTGCTGCAGATGCGGTGAGCTATGTAGGAAAAGAAAGGGATGTAATTGGCATAGAAATTCATAGCGGCAGAAACAGAATTGTAAGAAGAATTTTTGAACATTTGGGATATGATGTTAGACATTTAGACAGAGTGATGTTTGCAAACCTGACTAAGAAAAATGTAGACCGTGGTAAGTGGAGATTTTTAAGTGAGAAGGAAGTTCGCTTACTCAAATTTTTGAATAAATCTTTTACACGCAAAGCTTCAAAATAATTTAAGGATGATAGATATTTTATTTGAAGACGAAGACATGATTGTTTTAAATAAGCCTGCAGGTTTATTAAGTATCCCTGATCGTTTTGGGAAAGAAGTATCTGTTAAATCACTATTACAAGAAAAATACGGTGTCATTTTTACGGTACACCGCTTGGATCAACATACAAGTGGCTTAATCATTTTTGCAAAAAATGCAGAATCACACAAACAGCTTAGTGAACTATTTGAGGGCAGAACCATTATCAAAAAGTATTTTGGATTGGTAAGTGGACGTCCGCAACAAGCAGGAGTTGTGGAAGAAAATATGATGGAACACCCAATTAGAAAGGGACACATGATCATACATGCAAAAGGAAAAGAATCAAAGACAAGTTATGAAGTAGTAAAATATTTTAAACAATATGCATGGGTCAGTTTTCAAATTCATACTGGAAGAACTCATCAAATTAGGTTACATGCTCAGCACATTGGACACCCTATTGTATCAGATGATTTATATGGCGATGGTGAAAAATTAAAGTTGTCTAGCATAAAAAAGAAAAATTTTAAGCTAGCTAAAGTTGAAGAAGAAGAACGCCCACTTATGGGAAGGCAAGCTTTACATGCAGCAAGTGTTCAATTTGAATATAAAGGAAAGGAGCTCCTTTTGGAAGCCCCTTTACCTAAAGATTTGACTGCAACTTTAAAGCAGTTGGAAAAATGGAACGCAGCGTCATAATAATTGCTGCTTATTAAGAATTTATAATTTTGATTTATAAATAACGCCGTCCTTCATAACAAAATTCACTTTACCCATCACTTCTATGTTTTTTATAGGGTCGCCGTCTACCGCAATAATATCTGCTAATTTATTTTTCTCAA
>CANHIR010000041.1 GCA_947461015.1 Bacteroidota bacterium
TCAAAATATAAAACAGGATTTGGATCGGCCAATGCTGCAATCATAAGCCCTTTAGCATCCGCAGGATTGGAAGGATACACCACTTTTAATCCAGGTACATGCGTAAACCAAGCTTCATTGGATTGAGAATGAAAAGGTCCTGCGCCAACACCTGCACCTGTTGGCATTCTTACCACCACGTCCGCATTTTGCCCCCACCTATAATGCACTTTTGCTAAATTATTTACAATCTGATTAAATCCAACGGTCACAAAATCTGCAAATTGCATCTCCATTACCGACTTAATACCTTCTAAACTTAAACCCAAAGCCGCACCCACAATGGCACTTTCACAAATTGGTGTATTGCGTATTCTTTGTTTGCCAAATTCATTTACAAAACCTTCGGTCATTTTAAATGCACCTCCATATTCTGCAATGTCCTGCCCCATGATAATCATTTCAGGATACCTATGCATGGAAGCACGTAATGCATCGCTGATGGATTCAATAAATCTTTTATTACTAACAATAGGATCCGTCAATACTTCTAAACTTGGAATGTCCTGCTCCGTTAATGGTGCAAAAACATCGGATAATTCGGTTTCGACATCAGGCACAAATGAAGTGGTTTCCATCACTTGTTGCAAATCCGACTCTATTGATAGTTTTATTGAATCCCGAATTGCAACAACATCATCAGCACTTAAAATAGCTTCCTCTATTAAATAATCTTCATAATTTTTAATGGGATCTCTTTCGCCCCATAAATCAAATAAATTTTTAGGCACATACTTTACACCACTCGCTTCCTCATGCCCACGCATTCTGAAAGTATCACACTCAATCAAATATGGTTTTTGATTTTTGATACAATATTCTCTAACCCCTTTGATGGTATTGTATACTTCTAAAATATTATTCCCGTCAATGCGCACACCTTCCATTCCATATCCTTTTGCACGATCTATTAAGTGCTCACATTTATATTGTTCATTGGTAGGTGTGCTTAATCCATAACCATTGTTTTCAATGATAAAAATCACAGGTAAATTCCAAACAGCCGCCACATTTAATGCTTCATGAAAATCGCCTTCGCTGGTACCGCCGTCTCCTGTAAACGCAAGTGCTGCTTTTTGCTGACCTCTTTGTTGATAGGCCAATGCAACGCCATCTGCAATGGCTAGTTGTGGACCCAAATGAGAAATCATCCCACAAACAAAATGTGCTTTGGAACCAAAATGAAAACTACGTTCTCTTGCCTTGCTATATCCTGCAATGTCGCCCTGCCATTGTTTAAAAAGTTCAGTTAAGGGCATATTTCTTGAAGTGAATACACCAAGATTTCTATGCAAAGGCATAATCCATTCATCTGAATCCATTGCCAAAGTTGCACCCACCGAAATAGCTTCTTGGCCAATGCCGCTAAACCATTTGCTTATCTTACCTTGACGCAATAAAATCAACATTTTTTCTTCTATCATTCTTGGTAATAACAAGGAACGATAAAATCCAATGAGTTGCTGATTGTCTAAATTGCCAGGTTTAAATTGCATTACACTACTTTAAGTATTCAAATTTACCACAATTATTAACAAAAAAGGTCCTGAATTTATCAGGACCTTTTGCAATAAATATCATTAAATGATTAATCTCTTGAATTTAATTTGCTCAACAATTTTAATACTTCTAAATACAACCACACCAAGGTTACCAATAAACCAAAAGCACCATACCATTCCATGTATTTAGGAGCACCCATTTCAGCCGCTTTTTCGATAGAATCAAAATCCAATAATAAATTAAAGGCAGCAAGTCCTACAATAAATAAACTTATACCAATACTAATTAAACTGCCGTTGTGTAAATACTCTATCTCAACACCAAACATTCCTAAAATCCAAGTTATTAAATAAAACAATGCTACACCCATTGTTGCAGAAACAACAATTGATCTTAAACGATCCGTAACAGTTATGATTCTAAAATTGTATAACAAAAACATAGCCAAAGCTACACCCAATGTTAATCCCACTGCGTGCATAATGATGTTTGGATAAGAATCTTTAAAAGCATCATTAAAAAATGCACTAATACCTCCAATTAAAAAACCTTCTAAAATAGCATAGGCAGGTGCAATATAAGCTGCTAAATTTGGCTTGAAAATCATCACCATCGCTAATACAAAACCACCAATTCCTCCTACTATCATAAATGTAGAAATGGTACTTGCGCCTTCTGTATTGTATAAATTCCATACATACATAGAGGAAGCGAGCACCATTAATAATAGAAAACCAAATTTGTTAATGGTACCACGAATACTCATTACGCCATATGCGCTTGATGTTTCATTCAAGCTTTTGTCAAAAATCTTTTCTGTTAGGGTTGGATTACCTGTTTTAAAAGCTCCCATAGTATTTAATTTTTTATATTATAAAAATACAGTATTTATTTTGAATTTAAATGCAAATAAAATGTTAACGTCCTCCATTTATTAAGCCTGGATATTGTGTAATTTTTCTAAAAGCATAATTGGGATTTGTCTTTAGTAGCCCAATTAGGTTAGCTAATTTTAAAGAATCCCCAGGGGAGCGAAACATATGGTCATGCATTAAAATAACTAGATGATTTTTAGTGCTGGTATGATTGCTTGCAAATGCTGCATCCACCCTATTGGCCATTTTTTGGGGACTCCCTATTGGAAAGCCTTTTTTATTAAACCTCCATTCAACATCCCAGCCAATTACATTAAATGAAGCGCTATCTAACTTATGTACTAAGGGGGTAACCAAGCTACTTGATTTTTTCAAAACAGTTGTATTCCAAGCATTATTTCCAGGCAGCCTTACAATATTGTTTTCTAGTTTTAGTGTGCTTTTTGATTTTAAAAAATCATGAAATGCCATATCTGGATGGTGATAATAATACAGGTACTTATTATTGGCATGGGAGTAGCTATGATTTCCCAATGCAAAAAGTGATTGATTTTGAATAATTCTTTCATACAAGCCTTTGCCAAAAGCAGCTCTTTCTTGATGCAAGCCCACTTCAAAAAAGGTAGCCTGCGCCTGTTGATGCGTACAAATATCAATACAATTTGAAGTGCCCAACAATGGCCCATCATCAAAAGTTAGATAAATATATTTTGTACTATTATCAAATTTAGATACCTGTCTTTTTGTTTGACTTTCAATTACTGAAACCTGGGCATTGCTGCTGTTAATGGCAAGCGTAAAAAGCGTGAAAAAGTAAAAAAGGGGGGAGAAAGCCATAATGCCAAAGAATTAATAAACAAAGTTAACCTAGAAAATATAAAAAAACAGTTAAAACTAAGCAATTAGACCAGTGTATATGTACCTTTGTTACCAAATTAGAACGCAATGCAGCATGAAGTTATTTTACAGGATGTGGTGATTAAATTTGCAGGGGATAGTGGAGATGGAATGCAATTGACAGGACAACAATTTACCAACAATACTGCTATTTTAGGAATTGACTTAGCTACTTTTCCCGATTTCCCTGCTGAAATTAGGGCTCCTATTGGAACCCTTCCTGGGGTAAGCGGATTTCAAGTGCATTTTAGTTCTGATAAAGTGTATACTCCAGGGGATGCTTGCGATGTATTGGTTGCCATGAATGCAGCAGCATTAAAAGTGAATTTAAAAGGTTTGAAAAAAGGGGGGAAAATTATTGCAAATACAGACGGCTTTGATGTTAAAAATTTACGTCTTGCAAATTATCCAGAAGGAACTAATCCATTAGAAGATGGAAGCTTAGATGGATATGAACTAACAAAAATTGATGTAACTAAATTAACACGTGAGTCTTTAAAAGATTTTCCTGAATTAGGAAATAAAGAAAGAGATCGCGCTAAGAATATGTTTGTGTTAGGGGTTATCTATTGGGTTTACAATAGAGACCTGGATACGACTATTGAATTTTTAAAAGAGAAATTTGGTAAAAAAGAATCTATTTTAAATAGCAATATCGCTGTTTTAAAAGCAGGCTATTTTTATGGAGAAACAGCTGAATTATTTAACGCTGCAAGGTTCAAAGTTGAGAAGTCTAAAATGGAACCAGGCACTTACAGAAGCATCATGGGCAATCAAGCATTGTCAATGGGTTTGATTGCTGCTTCTCAAAAATCAAAACTACCTATTTTTTTAGGATCCTACCCTATTACTCCAGCATCTGATATTTTACATGAATTAAGTAAGTATAAAAACTTTGGTGTAAGAACATTTCAAGCAGAAGATGAAATTGCAGGTATTGCATCAGCAATAGGTGCAAGCTATGGTGGGCAAATTGGCCTTACTACAACCTCTGGACCAGGGATGGCATTGAAAACCGAAGCATTGGGACTTGCTATGATGTTGGAATTACCTTTGGTGATTGTAAATATTCAAAGAGGAGGACCATCCACAGGCTTGCCAACCAAAACGGAACAAAGTGATTTGTTGCAAGCTTATTATGGTCGCAATGGAGAAGCGCCTATACCCATTTTAGCAACCTCTACTCCAAGTGATTGTTTTGATATGGCATTTCAAGCAGTGCGTATTGCTTTACAACATATGACCCCTGTTATTTTATTAAGTGATGGTTACATTGCAAACGGTGCCGAACCTTGGAAATTTCCAAAATCTGCCGACCTTCCTGAAATAGAAGTGACTTTCAAAACAAAATTAGAAGAGGGTGAAGAAAAATTCAAACCCTATACCCGTAATGAAAAATTAGCACGCCCTTGGGCTGTTCCTGGAACGCCAGGATTAGAGCATAGAATAGGTGGGCTAGAGAAACAACATGAAACGGGAAATGTAAACTATGAAGCAGAGAATCATCAGTTCATGATTAAGATGAGAGAAGCAAAAGTGGATAAAATTGCCGACTTTATTCCTAAACAAACTATTGATAGTGGTGCAGCAAAAGGGAAAGTTTTGGTATTAGGATGGGGTTCTACTTATGGTACTATTAAAGGAACTGTGATGGAATTACTAGCGCAAGGAAAATCGGTAAGTCATGCGCATATCAAATACATGCGTCCTTTCCCTAGCAACTTAGGCGATATATTAAAGAGTTTTGAAACTATTTTAATTCCTGAGATCAACAATGGTCAATTAATTAAAATTATCCGAGATAAATATTTTGTTGATGCAAAGGGGTATAACAAAATAATGGGTATCCCTATCACAAAACAAGAATTGACTGACGCAATCAATCAATACTTATAGTAAACGCTCAAAGCATTTACACTTTATTATTCTTTTCGTAATATTTGCAAAATGCTTGCAAACCACATGCTTCACATTTTGGACTGCGTGCTATACATGTATACCTGCCATGAAGGATGAGCCAATGATGGGCTGTGTGTACTAAAGCAGTGGGAATATTTTTTATCAAATCCTTTTCTACTGCAAGTGGCGTGGTGGCAGTCATTGGAACCAATCCCAATCTTTTACTTACCCTATTTACATGCGTATCCACGGCCATATTGGGTTGATTATCCCAAACACTGGTAATTACATTTGCAGTTTTACGACCCACCCCTGGTAATTTTACCAAGTCCTCAATGGTCATTGGGACTTCCCCATTAAAATCATTTACAAGTAACTGACTCATGCCAATTAAATGCTTGGTTTTATTGTTGGGGTAGGAAATACTTTTTATAAGTGGGAATAAATCATCAAAGCTGGCCTTCCCCATTTTTTGAGGAGTTGGATATTTTTTAAAAATGTCGGGGGTAGTGAGGTTCACGCGCTTGTCGGTACATTGTGCCGACAAAATAACGGCTACTAATAATTCAAATGGATTGTTATAGGATAACTCAGTTTCTGCAATGGGCATATGCGTTTGGAAATATGCCAATACTTTAACATAGCGTTCTTTCTTTGTCATTATTTTACCTCGGTTGTTGCCTTATTGGAGGTGTCATCAAAAATATAAACATCCTCCCCCTCTCTTTTTAGCAAATACCGTTCTCTCGCAAATTTCTCAATAGAAGTAGGATCATTTTGTAAATTATTAAGCTCTTTTTTAGTTTTACTAATCTCGTCTTTATAATACTTTGTTGCGGTCTCTAATTTATTTAATTCTTCAGTGCTTGCCTTTTGTTGAAAATAATCACGTTGATCAAAAAATAACATCCAAACAATAAATCCAACCGAAACCAAAAAATAGCGATTAATAAATATGGGTAAAATTTTCTTGAACACTTGCATATAAAATGATTAGGGTAAAATTACGCTAGTTCTAATAATACACAAAAAAAGAATGAGTCCCTTTCGAGGACCCATTCTTTAAAATAAATATGTTTAATAAGACAGGTTTTATGTCCTGCATCTTTTATTTATTACCAAACTTCAATTTGCCTTTTGTTGGAAATACGCCCGTTTCTGCTAATTGCTCTTCAATACGGATCAATTGGTTGTATTTTGCCATACGATCGGTACGAGAAGCAGAACCTGTCTTAATTTGACCACAGTTCAATGCAACTGCTAAGTCCGCAATGGTAGTGTCTTCTGTTTCACCCGATCTGTGAGACATAATGGTATTGTAACCATTGTGTTGTGCTAAACTAACTGCATTGATGGTTTCTGTTAAAGTACCTATTTGGTTTACTTTTACCAATAAGCCATTTGCAATTTTCTTGTCAATACCAGTTTGTAAGCGCGTTACATTCGTTACAAATAAATCATCGCCCACTAATTGACATTTAGATCCAATGGTATCTGTTAAGTTTTTCCAACCTGCCCAATCATCTTCTGCCATTCCGTCCTCGATAGATACAATTGGATATTTCTTAACCCAGCTTTCCCAATATTTAACCAATTGATCTGAGCTCATTTCTTTACCTGAACTTTTGTGGAATACATATTTCTTTTTCTTCGCGTTCCACAACTCACTATTTGCAGCATCCATTGCAATGGCAATTTGCGTACCTGCCTTGTAACCCGCAGCAGTGATTGCTTCTAATACAGTTTCAATGGCTTCTTCATTGCTTTGAATGTTTGGCGCAAATCCACCTTCATCACCAACGTTGGTGCTATATCCTTTCTTTTTTAAAGTGCTTTTTAATTGGTGGAAAATTTCCACACCCCAACGAAGTCCTTCGCTAAAGCTTGGTGCACCAATTGGCATAATCATGAATTCTTGGAAGTCAATTTTATTATCCGCATGCGCGCCACCATTCAAGATATTCATCATTGGCATAGGTAGCGTTCTTGCATTGGTACCACCTATATAACGATATAAAGGCAAACTTGCCTCTTCGGCTGCTGCCTTTGCAACGGCCATAGAAACTGCTAAAATTGCATTTGCCCCCAATTTTGCTTTATTAGGTGTGCCATCTAATTCAATCATTACTTGGTCAACAGCTGCTTGTGCTGTAACATCAAAACCAACTATGCTATTTGCGATGGTTGTATTTACATTTTTAACTGCCTTTAATACCCCTTTGCCTAAATATTTTTTCTTGTCATTGTCTTTTAACTCAACGGCTTCATGAATACCGGTGCTTGCTCCACTTGGAACTGCAGCACGGCCCAAAGCTCCTTCATCAGTTAATACATCTACTTCAACGGTAGGATTTCCACGACTATCTAAAATTTGTCTCGCTTTTACTTCAACAATGTAACTCATAGTTTAGTTATTTATTTTCTAGTAATTAATTTCTTTTTGAGACCGCAATTTACACCCATTTTTTTTAATGGGTAAGCAATTTGAAAATTTCTTCCAAACTTGCCTCCTGCGTCTGCAAAGCTTGGATATTCAGGCCTTTATCCAATGCAAAATTTAAAAGACTTTTCTTTACCTCTTGTATATCCTTTGATTTTATTACTAACGTGTGTTTGTCAATATGATCAAAAATATACTTTGTAAAGAAATCTTCTTTTAAATAGCTATCAATAGATTCTTCAAATACAACCCTAACTCCTGGTTGAGCAGGTTTAAGCAATTGATCAATGCCTGTATTGGCTACCAATTTAGATTGATGTAGTACAATAACACTGGAACAAATTGCGGATACTTCTTGTAAAATATGTGTTGAGAATAAAACAATTGCGTCTTTGCTTAAATTTTGAATAAGTGTTCTTATCTCAATTAGTTGATTGGGGTCAAGTCCCGAAGTTGGTTCGTCCAATAAAATTAAAGCTGGCTTGTGAATAATGGCTGCAGCAATTCCTACTCTTTGTTTAAATCCTTTGGACAAAGCACCAATTTTTTTATGCTGCATTGGCGTAAGACCAGTTTCTAAAATAACTTCCGCTATGCGATTTGCTGATTGAACAATACCATGAATATTGGATATAAAAGATAAATATTCCTTTACATACATTTCTTCATATAATGGATTCCCTTCTGGTAAATAACCAATTAATTTTTTAAAAGCAATGGGATTTTCTTGATTGGAAATGCCATTTAAAATTACCGCTCCTGCATCTGGCTGTAAGTAGCCCGCTATCATTTTTAAGGTAGTGCTTTTGCCAGCACCGTTGGGACCTAAAAAACCAACTACCCTTCCTTTATCTATGGAAAATGATAAATCATCCACCGCTAATTGTGCACCATATTTTTTGGAAAGCCCTTTTACAATCAATGTCATAACCAAAAATACTTAACTAATATTATAAAACCATTTATTCATCTTTTAGTTCGTCGGAAGATTCAGGCAAATGTGCATACTCATTATTCAAAGCAAACCTTCCGAACATAAATAAACCAATACTAATAGGTGTAAAAATGATTAAAATGATACTCCATTGTAAAATAGTATTTGCTTTCTCCGCAGGCTTTGCAATGCCAATTTTAACAAAAGCTTCATAAATCAGAAAGCAAATAATGGCGGGTGCTAAAAGCATCCAGACAATTCCTAATAATTTTTTAATCCTATTCATGGTAATCTACTTTTATAAATAATTAATCCATTACGTTTTTGTCCATCTTATTGGTTAAATATACCGCCCCAATCACTAAACAAATTGTAGCCACTCCAATAGGATACCACAAACCCGCCAATGGATCGCCCGCTGGATTTTGTTTGGTCTTCGTAAACTCAACAATTAAAGTGCCTAAGAAAGGGACCAAGCCGCCAAATACACCATTCCCAATGTGATAAGGAAGTGACATGGAAGTATACCTAATTTTAGTTGGGAACATTTCCACTAAAAATGCTGCAATAGGACCATACACCATGGTTACATATAAAATTTGAATAAAAACCAACCAAATTAAATCCCAGGTAGCCGATGTTCCCATTGTTTTTTCTATGACTATATTTGGTTTTGGTGAATGATATTTAATAAGCGTTGGATTCATTAAATTAATGGGTCGATCCACCCCTAATTCTTTAAAGCCAACTAAAGTGTCGGTGATCGTATACTTAAATACAGATCCATCCATATAGGTGGTATCCAATACCTGTCTCACATACATCTTATGTTTATCTTTAGCATCTACCAGTGGCATCAATGGACCTGTTTTCGTTAATCGATGATCAATCACTTTGGTTCTATTATTTGCAGCAGTGATCGCAATAAATTCTTTATATATAGGCCGATAAGTGCAAACCGCCAAAAGCATTCCAATTAACATGATCCACTTTCGCCCTATTTTATCACTTAGCCATCCAAATATTACAAAAAAGGGCGTTGCCATTAAAATGGCAACCAACATAATATTTCTAGATTGTACAAATTCAATATTACAAACAGTTTCTAAAAAAGTTTGTGCATAAAATTGACCAGTATACCAAACTACTCCCTGCCCCATAACTGCTCCAAATAAAGCCAATAGCACCATTTTAAAATTTGCTTTATTTCCAAAACTTTCCTTTAATGGATTCGTGGATGTTTTTCCTTCCGATTTTAATTTTGAAAACATGGGTGACTCACTCATGCGCATTCTAATTAAAACAGAAACACCTACTAGAATAATTGAAATCCAAAATGGATATCTCCATCCACCCCATTCTGCACTAAATTTTTCTAGCCCTTGATTAGATCGTATTAAAATAATTACACCTAATGCTAAAAATAATCCAAGGGTTGCTGTGGTTTGTATCCAGGAAGTCCAAAATCCGCGCTGCCCTTTTGGTGCATGCTCTGCAACATAGGTAGCAGCACCTCCGTATTCACCACCCAATGCGAGTCCCTGTAATAATCTTAAAATAAGTACAAGAATGGGGGCAGCCCATCCTATGGTTTTAAAACCTGGCACCAACCCAATAGCAAAAGTAGAACCCCCCATAATCACCAAAGTCAATAAAAAAGTATGTTTACGACCAATAAGGTCGCCTAAACGACCAAAAACCAAGGCCCCAAAAGGGCGTACGATGAATCCAGCTGCAAAAATTGCCAAGGTACTTAATAGCGCTGCTGTACCTGCTTCTGCAGGAAAAAATTGTTTGGATAAGATGGTTGCCAACATTCCAAAAATGTAAAAATCATACCATTCAATTAAGGTGCCTACCGAGGATGCCCCAATCACAAAAGCAATACTACTTTGTTTTTTCTCTACATTCATAGCAATCGTTTTTCCAGTTATCATTCAAGTTAAATATTTATGCGTAAAAAATGTAAATTTGGAACATCTATTTATAATCATTGCATATGAGCTACCCTTATCAAATTAAAAGCCTAGAACAATATCATGAGGCGTATAAAAAAAGTATTGACCAACCCGAGTTATTTTGGAATGAGATTGCTGAAACATTTACTTGGCAAAAAAAATGGGATAAAACATTAGCGTGGAATTTTAAGGATCCAAAAGTAGAATGGTTTAAAGGAGGTAAATTAAATATTACGGAGAACTGTTTGGACCGACACCTTGAAAAAAATGGCGATACACCGGCCATGATTTGGGAGCCGAATGATCCCGAAGAACATCATCGTATCATTACTTACAAACAATTGCATTTAAAAGTTTGTCAATTTGCACAAGTCCTTTTAAACAATGGTGTTCAAAAAGGAGATCGTGTTTGCGTATACATGGGCATGATCCCTGAACTTGCCATCGCAGTATTAGCATGCGCTCGTATTGGCGCCATTCATAGTGTAATTTTTGGTGGCTTTAGCGCACAAAGTATTGCAGATCGTTTAGAAGATGCAAAAGCGGAATACATAATTACATGTGATGGTGCTTTTAGAGGCGCCAAAGACATTCCTTTAAAGTCCGTAATTGACGATGCCTTAATTGGTAACAAAACGGTTAAGCGTGTTATTGTTTGCACCAGAACCAGAACCGCAGTTTCCATGTTAAAAGGACGCGATGTATGGTGGGAAGACGAAATTAAAAAAGTAGAAACGCAAGCTTTACCATTAGTTGCGCCTGCTGAAATGGATGCAGAAGATCCTTTGTTTATTTTATATACATCTGGCTCCACTGGAAAACCAAAAGGCGTGGTGCATAGCGTTGCGGGTTATATGGTTTACACGAACTATACTTTTGTGAATGTATTTCAATACCAACCCAATGATATTTTCTTTTGCACGGCCGACATTGGTTGGATCACAGGACATAGTTACATTGTTTATGGCCCATTGAGCGCAGGAGGTACCTCTTTAATGTTTGAAGGCATTCCAACCTTTCCGGACGCAGGACGTTTTTGGGATATAATTGACAAGTTTAAAGTGAATATTTTATACACGGCACCAACTGCCATTCGCTCTTTAATGAGTTTTGGATTGGGTCCTGTTAAAGACCATGATTTAAGTAGTTTAAAAATATTAGGTACTGTTGGTGAACCCATCAATGAAGAAGCATGGCATTGGTATGACGAACATATTGGCAAGAAAAAATGTCCCATCGTAGACACTTGGTGGCAAACAGAAACAGGTGGTGTAATGATTTCAAATATGGCAGGTATTACGCCCGGAAAACCAGGCTGGGCAACTTATCCCATGCCTGGTGTAAAAGCCATTTTAGTGGACGACAAGGGCAATGAAGTGACTGAAAAAGAAGATGGATTGTACCGTGGCAATTTATGTATCACACAACCTTGGCCTGCTACTTTAAGAACCACTTATGGTGATCATGAAAGATGTCGCACCAACTATTTTGCAACCTATGAAAATTTATATTTCACTGGCGATGGCGCATTAAGAAATGAAGCAGGTCAATTTAGAATCACTGGCCGTGTGGACGATGTTTTAAATGTAAGTGGCCACCGTATAGGCACTGCCGAAGTAGAGAATGCGATAAACATGCACGCAGGTGTGGTGGAGAGTGCGGTGGTAGGCTATCCACATGACATTAAAGGACAAGGCATTTATGCATATGTAATTTATACAGGCTCTCACGGACAAGACACCCATGGCACTGGCGACATGGTAAGAAAAGATATTTTACAAACCGTAACAAGAATTATTGGCCCCATTGCAAAACCAGATAAAATTCAGTTTGTGTCAGGCCTTCCTAAAACACGTTCTGGAAAAATCATGCGCCGCATATTAAGAAAAGTAGCGGAAGGCGAAACCAATAATTTGGGGGATACCTCTACTTTACTTGATCCAGCTGTGGTAGATGAAATTGTAAAAGGAATGTTGTAAAAAGATGTACATCATAAAAAAAGTCCCGCAGATAAATTCAGCGGGACTTTTTTTTATTGCTAATAGCTCGTTTAATTATTCCATTAACTTTTTTAGCCTACTTGAAAGTGTAAATAAAATTAA
>CANHIR010000042.1 GCA_947461015.1 Bacteroidota bacterium
GCCAGCCCAAGAGTGAAGGATGCAACTGCGGTGATAGATGCAAGCCGTGAGAAATTAGAATTAAAGGATTTTAAAACTGCTACACTATATGATAATCTTGCATTATATCGTGCTGCAGCTATATCATACGGCTTATTGTCTGACAATTATCCAGATTCTAAAAATGCAGACAAGTACAAATTATTGACGGTGAAAGCTTATTTCAAATTTGCTGAAAATAGTTTTGAAGACAAGCAAAAGGAACGTTTTGAAAAAGTAGTACAAGAATATAACGATTTTGTGGACAGGTTTAGCGACAGTCCATTAATACCGGAAGCCAAAAAAATAAAAAAACAAACAGATAATTTTTTAAATAATAAGAAATGAGCAAACTAAGAAGAAACATGGGTGCAAATACACCTGCTGTTATAGAAACAAAAAGTCTTAAAGCCTTAAAAGCAAAGACAGGTAACTTATATGAGTCTATCTCTATTATTTCTAAGAGAGCGAATCAAATCAATATCTCCATTAGAGAAGAATTGCATTCAAAATTAGAGGAATTCGCAAGTCATACAGATAGCTTAGAAGAAATTCATGAAAACAAAGAACAGATTGAAATTTCTAAAGCCTATGAGCGTATGCCAAATCCAGCCATTTTAGCCACTGCTGAATTTATTGACGATAAGATTTATCACAGAACTAAGGAAGAATCAGATCTTTACCGTTAATTTTAATTAGATCCTATTTAAAACGTCCTGAAATCTTTAAGGTGTCAGGACGTTTTTGTATTTTAGGGTATCAATCCAATGCAATAATGCTACGTACCTGTTTAATTATATTTTTGTTTTTATTGGGTAACAAAACTAAAATTGTTGCACAAGAATTATCGGCTACCGTAATTATTCAAAGTAACAAAGTTGACAATCAAGTTGATCCTAAAACATTTATACAACTTCAAACTCAATTAAAGGATTTCATCAATCAACGCAAATGGTCGGTGGATGCTTTTGGTAGTGAAGAAAAAATTGAGTGTAGTTTTTATATTACAATAGAGTCTGTTTTATCACCAGGCGTATATGATGCTAAATTAAGTATTGTTTCCAGTAGGCCTGTATTGAATGCAAATTATACTACGCCTATTTTAAATATGCAGGATCCTAATTTCACCTTTAAGTACCAATTGTCACAACCCATTGAATTTAATGAAAATAAAGTGCAAGGGACTGATCCGTTAGAAGCCAATTTAACTGCAACACTTGCTTACTACATAAATTTAATTATTGGGTTAGACTATGATTCATTTATTTTAAAGGGAGGGACACCTTATTTTAATAAGGCGTTGAATATTGTTTATAATGCCCCAGAAGCAAGTGGCATTAGTGGTTGGAAGTCATTTGACGGCCAAAGAAACAGATTTATTCTAATTGACAATCTTACTAAAAGTGGGATGGAAAAAATACATGAAGCAATTTATTCTTATTACAGAGAAGGGATGGATCAAATGACCGAAAAGCTGGAAACAGGAAGAGGCGTAATTTTAAATGCACTTATGACCATGCAGGAAGTGCAAGAGGGAAATACGAACACAATGATAGTACCTATCTTGATGCAAGGTAAATACACTGAATTAATTGGTATTTTCGCAGACGCAAATAAGACGCTAAAAAGCCAATTAATAAATACTTTGACTATTATAGATTTAACCAATTTGAATAAGTATAAAGAAAAATTAGAATGAGCATTCGTGTTATATATATCTTAGTAGCATTTTTCTTATTTTCTTGTAAGGGAAAGGAAAAAATCAATGACGCTATTTCGGATGAAAAAATGAGAATTATATTTTTTCAACTTTTGAAGGTAGATGAGCATATTACCAGGATGTCTGCGCAAGATTCCACCTGGAAATATAGTAGCAAAAGTGCTGAACTTTATCAGAAAGTGTTTGATTTAAATAAGGTGGATCGGGTACAATTTTATAAACAAGTGGCGTATTTTGAAGCTCATCCAATTGAGTTTAAAGTGCTATTGGATTCGGTTAATGAACTTTCGAAAAGAGAAAAAAATGCAGCCCTAAAGTAAATATTTCCACTGGCCTCAATAATCATTAATACTTTTACAATTCAACCTAAAACATCTAAATTAAAATAAAAAAAATGAGTAATTTAATCGGTAAACCAGCACCTGCTTTCACTTTGTTTGATACAGATAAGAAAGCAACATCATTAGCGGATTTTAAAGGACAAAATGTAGTAGTCTTATTTTTCCCTTTGGCATTTACAGGCGTATGTACAACGGAGCTTTGTAGTATTAGAGACAATATTGCTACTTATAATAGTGCTAATGCACAAGTATTGGGCATTTCTGTGGACTCTGTTTTTTCTTTAGGAAAATTTAAAGATGAACAAAAATTAAATTTCCCGCTCTTAAGTGATTTTAATAAAAATGCTTCAAAATCGTTTGATGTATTATATGAAGTATTTCCAGCTTTTGAAATGCAAGGGGTTAGCAAGCGCTCGGCTTTTGTCATTGACAAAGAAGGGGTAGTTCAATACGAAGAGGTTTGTGCAACGCCAGGAGATTTACCAAACTTTACAGCCATTCAAGAAACTTTAAACAAGTTAAACTGAAATATTGCTTCATGCTAATGCATGACGCAAATAAATAAAAAAGAGGGAATAAAAAAAGGGGCTAAATTTTATTAGCCTGATATCATGACGTTCATAAATTTTTGAAAAAATTTATGAACGATAGGGAAAATGAGAAAAATCAAAAAGAGGGTATAAAAAAAGGGGCTAAATTTTATTAGCCCCTTTTTTTATTTATCACAAACTTCTACGATTAAAAATTTCAAGTAGTGCGTATTCTCCATGCCCCAAATTATTGGATGGTCACTAGACTGAGATTGATAAGTTACTTGTCTTATTCTTTTCTTTGCATCATGCGCAGCCATTTCTATAGTTTCTAAAAATAATTCAGGACTAACCAAATTTGTACAACTAGAGCTCACTAAAAATCCACCATTACGAAGTAACTGCATACCGCGTAAATTAATTTCTTTATATCCTGTTACTGCCTTATCAATATTGTTTCTGCTTTTTGTAAATGCTGGAGGATCCAACATTACTACATCATATTTTTTGCCTTGTTTGCCCCAATTCTTTAATACATCAAAAGCATTCATGGATTCAAACTTCACAATATGGTCAAGTTTATTTAGTGCAGCATTTTTATTGGCTTGCTCAACGGCCGATTCTGATATGTCAATTCCTAAAACCGATTTAGCGCCATAATGTGCTGCGTGAATTTCAAAAGTACCCGTATACGTAAATGCCCCTAATACATCTGCACCTTTCACAATATTTTGAATTGCACGTCGGTTATCTTGTTGGTCTAAAAAATATCCCGTTTTTTGTCCTGTCTCTATATTTACATAAAACTGTAAATCGTTTTCTTTAATAATTATTTCGGTAGGGAATGGGTCTGTCAAAAATCCTTTTATTTGAGTAAGTCCTTCTAACTCCCTCACAGGAACATCATTGCGTTCGTAAATACCCTTTGGATTAAAAATACTTTTTAGTGCAGCAACAATGGCTTCCTTCCAAACTTCAATACCAAAGGAAAGGGTTTGTATCACAAAGTAGTCATTGAATTTATCTATGATAAGTGCAGGTAAACCATCGGCTTCTCCAAAAACTAAACGACAATTTTCTGCATATCCCAACTGTTTTCTATAATCCCAAGCGGTTTGAATTTTCTCCTGAAAAAAAGCAGCAGTAATATCCTCTCTTTTGCGTGTTAACAACCTGATGATAATCTGAGACGCTGGGTTTATATAACCCCTCCCGGCCAATTGACCATCAAAATAATATACTTCCACAATATCACCTGGTACAACGGGCCCAGCAATCCTGTCCACTTCATTATTATAAATCCAAGGGTGCCCCAGGGCAATCCTTTGCGCAATTTTTCGATTTAGATACACTTTTGTCATAACGCAAAGATAGGCAGTGATTTACTGACAACTTGTTCATTTTAGCCCTAATTAATGTCAATTTTGCTCTTTTAGCCCTTTGGCAATATATTTGCTCGAATAAGGTATTAACACAAGAAATATGGAAGATAAAGAGATAAATAACCCAGCAACAACGGAACCTATAGAAAATGGAGCAGAAAATGCGCCAGAAGTGGAAAATGAGCCCCTTAGTGAACTGGACCAGGCGAAGGCAGAATTAGCTGAGCAAAAGGACAAATTCCTACGTTTGATGGCTGAATTTGACAATTATAAGCGTCGTACTGCAAAAGAGCGTATGGACCTTATACAAACTGCTGGAAAAGACGTAATTGTTTCCTTGTTGGATGTATTGGACGACTGTGATCGTGCCGAAAAACAATTAAATACTTCCGATGACATCGCAATTCAAAAAGAAGGCATCCAATTGGTATTTAATAAAATTCGTTCTACCATGCAGGCCAAAGGGTTGACTGCCATGGAAAGTATTGGAAAAGATTTTGATGTTGAATTACACGAGGCAATTACAGAAGTACCTGTACCTGATGATAAGCTAAAAGGAAAAGTAATTGATGAAGTAACCAAGGGTTATTCTTTAAATGAAAAAATTATTCGTTTTGCCAAAGTAGTTGTAGGCAAATAAAAAAGTGCATATGTCTAAAAGAGATTATTACGAAATATTAGGAGTTACAAAATCAGCTGCTGCGGATGAAATTAAAAAAGCATATCGAAAGGTTGCCATGCAGTTTCATCCAGACAGAAATCCCGGTGATAAGGCAGCGGAAGAAAAATTTAAAGAAGCCGCAGAGGCCTATGAAATTTTAAGTGATAATGATAAGAAGGCAAAATATGACCGTTTTGGCCACCAGGCATTTGGTCCAGGTACTGGCGGTGCTGGAGGTGGAGGATTTCATGGCGGCATGGACATGAATGATATATTCAGTCAGTTTGGTGATATTTTTGGAGATGAAGGTTTCGGTGGATTCTTTGGTGGCGGAAGATCACGTGGTGGTGCGAAAGCAAGAGGACAAAGAGGTAGTAATTTAAGAATTAAATTAAAATTAAATTTCGAAGAAATTGCCAATGGGGTAACCAAGCAAGTAAAAGTAAAAAAGCATGTTGCTTGTACCACTTGTGGTGGGAATGGCGCAAAAGATAAAAACAGTTTACAAACTTGTACAACTTGTAATGGGCAAGGGCAGGTAAGAAAAGTAACCAATACTTTCTTAGGACAAATGCAAACGGTAAATACCTGTCATACATGTAATGGAGAGGGTACGACTGTTACAGCGAAATGTACTGCATGTAAAGGGGAGGGACGAGTATATGGGGAGGAAACTATTTCTATTGACATCCCTGCTGGCGTGCAGGATGGCATGCAATTAAGCATGTCCGGAAAAGGAAATGCAGGTGAGCGAGGAGGTGTGTCTGGTGACTTGATTATTATGATTGAAGAAGAGCCGCATGAAGCTTTACATAGAGATGGCTTAAATGTAGCGTATGACTTATACATTACTATTCCGGATGCCATTTTTGGAACCAGTGTGGAAGTGCCAACAATAGATGGTCGTGCAAAAATTAAAATACCGGCTGGAACACAAAGTGGTAAAATATTTAGGTTAAAAGGGAAAGGCTTTCCCGAAGTTCAAGGTTATGCTAAAGGGGATCAGTTAATTCATGTAAATATTTGGACGCCACAGCAAGTGAGTGCTGAAGAAAAAGAAGCCCTAGAGAAAATGCAGGAGAGCGAAAACTTTAAACCTAAAACCACAAAAGGAGAAAAGAGTTTTTACGATAGAGTAAAAGACGTATTTAAGTAGGCATAAAAAGAGGGGCTAAAAAATAGCCCCTCTTTTTATGCTAGCCCTTTAGCTGATAAATGGCTTTGGTATTGCGACCTAGTCCATCATAGTCAAGTCCGTAACCCACTACAAATTTATTGGGGATGTCAAAACAAGCATAGTCAATATTTACAGGGTAAGCCAATGCTTCTTTTTTATTAAGCAAAACTGCAATTTTTATGGATTTGGGATGGCTTGATTCCAATTGAGGTAAAAAATGGTGCAAGGTTTTGCCAGTATCAATAATATCTTCAAGGATTATTATATCTCGACCACTTACATTTGCGTCAAGTCCAATAGCAGTAATCACGTTCCCAGAGGAAGTAGTTCCTTTATAGGAAGCAAGCTTAATAAAACAAACCTCTGCTTCAATAGTAATTTGCTTAAACAAGTCCGCAGTAAATAAAAAAGAGCCGTTTAAGATGGAAAGGAAAATTGGTTTCTTGCCTGCGTATTCTTTATTTAATTGTTGAGCCAATGCAGCAATTTTTTCTTGTATTTCTTGTTCACTAATATAAGGAACAAATTCCTTGTCAAATACGGTGATGTTGGACATGCTAGAATAATTTAAATTTATTATTTTTTTTAGGATTTTTGTCTTTTGAATCTTTCTCGGTTGTGGGTTTATTTATTTGGTCTTTTGGCATATTAAACAAATAAAGCGCAGATCCTTCTTTAATATTTTCATTCGTTGCCAAAGGATTATAGGACTGCAATGCCTTTAATTGAATGCCTTCCGATTGACTTATTTCGTATAAGGTTTCTCCCTTTTTAAACAAGTGTATTTTCTTATTACTCTCTTTTTTCTTATCACTTAAAAATAAGAGTTGGTCATGTTGAACAATATCCTGTTCATCCATATCGTTGAATTGGAATAGTTTAAACAACATAATATTATAGGTGCTAGCAATTTCCAAAAAAGACCTTCCAGCAACTGCCCAAATTGCTGTGCTCTGATTAATTTTGAATTTTTGATTCAACGGATAATTAACAATGACTGCTTTTTCAGTTATATTAACATAACTAGTATCCTTTTTTACTGTTTGCTTTGGCATTGTCATTTTTTCTACTGTATCCCTCACTATTTTAATAACGGTGTCTTTTACCACCACCACTTTTACCACCGTATCTGTTTTCGTTACCATTTTCACAACCGTATCTTTTGTAGGTAACAGTTTGATAGAATTGTCATTTACAGGAACTAAATTTGAGCGAACAATATTGGCTGGTTTTTTATTTAAAGTGGTATCTCCTACATTGGGCTTACTCATTACTTCAGGCGTTATGTCTTTGGTATTTTCAATTTCAGACAAAGCATCTTCTGCAACCAATTCTGGAAAATTGTATTGTGAAAGTTCATACAAGTCAATTATATTTAACAATTTACTTGGATAATCCTTTTGAGTAGCATACCCTGCCTTTTTTAATCCAAATGCCCAAGCGGTATCGTCAACAGGGTCTAGTTCAAATAAACTTGCATAGTAGGGCCTGTCTTTTAAAAAGTTAGAGTGATCAATAAAAGAACTTTCCGCATTTGGGTATACCCTAAAACATTCGTTTTTTGCATCATCGTCTTGGTATATTTTTTCACCTGTCCATTCTGTCTTGCATTTGATACCAAAATGGTTATTTGCTTTTTTAGCCAAGTTGCTTTCTCCACTTCCAGACTCTACAATTGCCTGTGCAAGCGTAATAGATGCAGGAATGCCTGTTCTTTCCATTTCTTTAATGGCAATTCCTTTGTACTTATTAATATAATTAAGGGTTAACTCCGATTGCGTTTGTGCAGTTAAACCCAAAGGAATTATAAACAGCATTAAAAAGTAAAATATGCGCTTCATGTTATTTTTTTCTAATTAAAGTTAAACCGTCTCTGACCGTTAATAGGGTGTGTTCTGTGCGTTCGTCATTTTGTAGCATCTCATTGAAGGATTGAATGGCTTTTGCACTCTTCCCTGAAACGGTTGCTTCTAATACTTCTCCATGAAATAATACATTGTCTACAATTATTAAACCATTGTTTGATAATTTTGGTAAAATCAAATTGTAGTAGTCAATATATCCGGTTTTGTCAGCATCTATAAATACCAAATCCCAATTTATCTCTAATGTTGGAATTATTTCTTTAGCATCACCCATATGCATTTTTATTTTATTTGCATGGGGGCTTTTCTTAAAATATCCAGTTGCCACATTTGCGTCATCCTCCCTTAATTCAATAGTATGTAGTTGTCCATTATCGCTTAATCCCTCAGCCAAACATAAGGTGCTAAATCCGGTGAAGGTACCTACTTCTAAAATGGAGGTAGGTCTTATCATTTTACTAAGGAAACTTAACAAACCACCTTGGTGCCAATTGCTTTGTAAGTGCGCATGTTTGTGAGAGGCTAAAGTAGCCTCATACATTTCCCTTAAATAGGAGGGAGTAGCATTGCTAAATTGTTCAATGTAGTTATTGGCAAGTGGACTGATAAATTCCATTTGCAAATGTCTATTTTTTTTCTGTATTAGGGCTAGAAATTAACCATAAACCTATAAAAGTGAATAGTCCATTAATAATGAGTAACTCTTGCCCAATTTTGAAGTCCCCTAAAATGGCTTTTTGGTAAAATTCTAGCACATAACAAAGAATAGGAGCAAGGATACAAATAATGGAAACCCATTTGTTGTTTACGCTTCGTTTTGTTAAAATACCAAAAGCAAACAATCCCAATAAAGGACCGTAAGTGTATGAGGCTATTTGTAGAATAAGGCTAATAATACTTGTATTATTTATCCATTTAAAGACCATAACAAGTATTAAGAAAATAAATGCAAAGCCAAGATGTACCCTTTGTCTTATTTTCTTTTGTTTTGCTTCATCCAATGTTTTATTTCTTTGAATCCCTAAAATGTCAATACAAAAACTGGAGGTAAGGGCGGTGATAGCACCGTCGGCACTTGGAAAAAGTGCTGAAATAAGGGCTAAAATAAAGATGATGGATATGTAAGGAGGCATATGCTTCAATGCCAGTGTTGGGAATAATTTGTCCCCTACTATTCCATGTATGTCTACAACCCCATTTTGTGCTGCAAACAAATATAACAATCCTCCTAAGAAAAGAAATAAAGTAATTACAAATAGCATAGTAAAACCTATCGTAATCATATTTTTTTGCGCATCTTTTAAATTCTTTACAGAAATATTTTTTTGCATCATTTCTTGATCCAGTCCTGTCATTGTGATAGTAATAAACGCACCACCAATAATTTGTTTTAAGAAGAAGAATTTACTATTTACATCTGTATTAAAAATATCCGTCAAATGCATGGATGGATTATTTACAAATAAAGGCTTTTCCTTAGTGCCTATATCCATAAATGTATTTTTTAAATGCATTAAATTAAATCCTTCAAATATGGATAAATGAAGTTGTGAAAGGATATAAATACTGCAAATAAGTAATCCCAATAACATCCCGGAAGTTTGTAAGGTATCTGTGTATACAATGGTCTTCACACCTCCTTCATAGGTATACAATAAAATCATTGCTAATATTACTAAGGTGGTTCCCCAAAATGGGACTCCCATATTATCCAATATGAATACCTGTAAAATTTGTACTACTAAATAAAGCCTTGCTGTTGCACCTAGTGTTCTAGATAATATAAAAAATGAGGCCCCTGTTTTATAAGCTTTAAAGCCCAGCCTTGTTTCCAAATAATTATAAATAGAAGTTAGGTTCATTTTATAATAAATGGGTAACAGAACATAGGCGATGGCTAAATAACCTATTAAATAACCAATGGTAATTTGTAAGTAATAAAATGCCTCTTTACCAACGGCACCTGGCACACTTACAAAGGTTACTCCGCTAAGCGAAGTGCCAATCATACCAAAAGCAACCAACATCCAATTGCTATTTTTATTGCCAATAAAAAAAGACATATTGTTACTGTTCTTGCCAACAACTTTTGCAACACCTAATAAAATGCCAAAATAGATGATTATAAAAAAGAAAAGTAGACCTGCGCTCATGGGTTAAATAATTAGTAGTAGCAAAGTAATAACAAACTTTCAATTTTTTAGTTAAATTGTGAGACTGTTTCAATTATAAATGTAAGCAATGAAGATAAACACGGTAACTGTTTTTTGTGGATCCAAGCCAGGCAACGATAAAGCTTATGTTGCTGCTGCAGAAAATTTAGGCGTATTGCTTGCCCAAAACGGCATTACTTTGGTGTATGGAGGTGGGAATAAAGGGATTATGGGTGCATTAGCCAATGCATGTTTGCAAGCGGGTGGCAAAGTAACAGGTATTATCCCGAAGTTATTATTGGAATGGGAAGCCCAACATGAAGGATTAACCGAGCTTATTGTTACTGAATCCATGCATGCCAGAAAATTGTTATTGTATGAAAAATGTGATCTTGCTGTTATTTTGCCTGGGGGTATGGGTACTTTAGACGAATTGTTTGAAATGCTTACCTGGAACAATTTAAAAATTCACAATAAGAAAGTGTACATTATTAATGTAAATGGATATTATGATGCCATGATCCAATTGTTAGATTCAATGGATACTAATGGTTTTATGTATGAATCCTGGCGTACAAGACTAATTGAATGTAATACTGTTCAAGGATTTATGGACGCTTTAACTTTAAAAGATTAATGGGTAATCCAAATCCAGCTCTTATGATGGGTTGTGCCGAGGTTTGTCCTATTCTATAAGGTGATTGCTGTGAATTCACTAAATCAAACATAACAGAAAAATAGGAAAATCCACTCTCATTTCTTTTACCATAACCGATACCTGCAAGCACACTAGGTGCACTCACACTTGAACGACCACTTGTTCCTTCCGTAAAATCTCTTGCTCTTGTAAAAGTCCAGTTGTATTCTGGTTGTATTTGTAGAAAAAATTGATCAATGGGCCATACCCTCATAAATCCACCAAAACCTAATTGGGTGTTATTATTTTTATAACTATAGCCTGACATTAAAGCGTTGGTTTTAAAGGAAGCGTAATAGAAATTCAATGCAACCCCCATATCAATATATTGATTGTAACTTTTTACCAATTCGGGGTTCATTCCAATTTGGAAACTACCTGAGCCGCCGCCAAGTATCACTCCCCCTCCAAAAAAGGTAGGTTTGGGGTTTAAATTAGGCTGTGTTGTAACTGTTTTATTTTGTGCTGTCGCATTTAAAGACAATACAATTATAAAAGCTACAATGGCTATTTTTTTAATCATTTGATTTTATTTGTGTTGATCAAAAATTTTCCCGGCGTTTAAAATATAATTTGGGTCAAAAGTTTTTTTGATGCCACGCATTAAGTCCATAGTTATGGCATCAAATACTACAGGCATAAAAGATTTTTGGATAAGTCCAATGCCATGTTCTCCACTAATCGTTCCTCCAAGGGAATGAACAAGTTCAAACAAGTCGTTGAGTATTGCATTCATCTCTGCACTTTCAAAACTTTTTTTAATAGTTGGATGGTTAATTCTAATATGTAAGTTGCCATCTCCTGCATGACCATAACAAACCACTTTAAAACCATTTGAAGCCCCCAATGCTTTAACCCCTTTGATTAATTTGGGAAGTTCGGCCCTTGGCACTACCGTATCTTCTTCAATGGTATAGCCAGCTGCAACAGATGCTTCATTGGCTTTTCTGCGTATTTTCCAAAGCTCGTTTTTCTGTTGTGCATCGTCTGCAAAATACAATTCCCCAACTTCGAAGTTTGATAAGACTTCGGAGATGGCTTCCATCTCGTTCATTAACACATCTACATTATTTCCGTCTACTTCAATAATTAAATGCGCCGCTAATCCTTCGGTCAATGGGATTACAGTGCTATCTAACATTTTAGTTGCTAAGGTAATGGCATCTATTTCCATTAATTCCATGGCGCTTGGCGTAATGCCAGCGCTGAAAATAGCACTTACCGCTTCACTTGCTTTTTCAATACTATTAAAAGGAGCTAGCATTAATAAGTCATATTTAGGGTGCGGAATTAATCGTAAAACAATTTTAGTAACAATACCTAAAGTACCTTCACTACCTACTATTAACTGTGTAAGGTTATAACCGGTTGCATTTTTTAAAACATTGGAACCGGTCCAAATAATTTCACCAGTGGGTAATACCACTTCTAAATTCAATACATAATCTTTCACCACACCGTACTTCACTGCTTTAGGGCCTCCAGAATTCTCTGCTATATTGCCACCAATAAAGCAACTTCCTTTACTCGCAGGATCGGGAGGATAAAATAAGCCTTTTTCTCTTACCGTATTTTGTAAAACTTCCGTAATCACACCTGGTTCAGTGGTAACTTGTAAATTTCTTTCGTCAATTTCCAATATGCTATTAAAGCGTTCCATGGAAATAACCAAGCCACCAAAATGTGGCAATGCACCTCCGGTTAAACCTGTTCCACCTCCACGGGGTGTAACGGGAATTAAATGTTCGTTGCAAATTTTAAGTAATTCCGAAATTTCCTGAGCGGTTCGCGGTTTTGCAATCACTTCGGGTCCGTAATACAAATTTTCTGTTTCGTCTTTACCGTACTTTTCAATACTCTCTGTATCGGTAAGTAAGAATGGTTCACCCACAATTTTATTAAACTGTTCAACAATTGCAGGTGTGATCTTATTCATTCCAAAATATTTATGTTTCAATAAACTAAACTGCTTATTTTATCAATCTAAAATAGACCATATAACATGCCGTCTACTTTGCTGATAATTTCACCAAAATCTTCTTCGTTTTCGCCGAATTTATTTTTGTCGCAATCAATGATTAACAATGGACC
>CANHIR010000043.1 GCA_947461015.1 Bacteroidota bacterium
AAAGTAGGGATACCCACTTTGTATACGCCCGCTTGTTTTACCAAGTCCCATCCTTGGTAGTCTGCCGATGAACCAGGATTCGTCATCATTAATGAAACCGCTTTCGCAAGGTCCATTGCAGATCCACCGCCTATTCCAATCACACCACTTATTTCACCAAATTCTGCTTTTAATTCAGCAGCCAATGCATCTACTTGTTTTGTTTTGGGCTCATGGGTTACATCTACATATACAATTTTATCTTTCCCTCTTAATGGGATACGAGCTGCCAATGGCTTTCCAATAAAAAAATGATCTAAGAAAAAAATCATTGGAAAGTCCCCTTTTCTACGAGGGGCTAATATTTCATCTAATTGATTAAATGCACCACGACCGTATACTACATAGTCGACCATTTTAAAATTGCGAAACTGCATAAGTAAAGTTTTATTGAACTAATTTCTTTTGTAAGTCCTCCAAAGATACGCCTTTTGTTTCTGGCACTTTTGCTAAAACCCATACCAATTGTAAAACCATCATCACTGCAAAAAAAGCAAAAATGGGCCAAGGGTTTTCATTAAAAATACCGTCATTTTTATCATTGATAAATAGAGGGGCTACAAGTGTAATTAAAGCCGCAAATACCCAGTGCGTAGCAGAGCCTAGTGCCTGACCCTTTGACCTAATATTATTTGGAAATACCTCGGAAATAAAAACCCAAATCACCGCACCTTGGCCAATTGCGTGTGAAGCTATGAAAAGCAATAAAAAAGTTAACAAGAATAATTGAGAGGCGCCCGTGTAAAAAGAAAATGCAACCATTGATAAACTAAAAATATAGCCGAAAGAGCCAATTATTAAAAGTGTCTTACGTCCTATTCTATCAATTAACCACAAACCTACGAATGTAAAAATTAAATTAATGAGCCCAATTGAAATAGAACTTTGCAAGGAATCCTTTGATGCAAAATGCGCTTTTTCTAAAATTCTTGGCGCATAGTATAATATAAAGTTGATACCCGAAGCCTGATTAAAGAAGGCAATAAAAAAAGCTAAATAAATAATTTTATTATGCTTAATACTAAAGAGCTTGGCCATTCCGTTTTTCTTTTCTTCTGCGGCAGCAACTTTAATTTCTTGCATTGTTTCTTCAATATTTTCTACGCCTATAGTGGCTAATGTTTTTTTAGCTTCTCCTTCATCATTTTTCGTTACCAACAACCATCTTGGACTTTCGGGAATACCCGCTGTCATAATAGTATAAATTAAAGCGGGGATTAACAATACGGCCAACATTAAACGCCAATCGTTTGCTCCACCCACTCCTTTTAACAAGTAATTTGATAGATATGCAATTAAAATACCAAACACGATATTAAACTGATACATCCCTACTAGCTTTCCTCTATTGTTTTTATTGGAGATTTCTGAAATATAGGTGGGCGCAGCAACCGATGAAACACCAATGGCAATACCACCAATGAGTCTAAAGAAAGAAAAAGTATAAGGATCTTGGGCGAGTGCCGATCCAATGGCGGATGCAATAAACATAATGCCCAACCAAATCAACACTTTTTTGCGACCATATTTTTCAGTTGGTGCACCAGCAAAGACAGAGCCAATTACTGTTCCCCATAAAGCCATAGACATAATAAAGAAACCGTGAAAAAGAGGGGTTGTATGCCATTCAAACTGGATAGCTTTGTCGGCACCAGATATTACCACCATATCAAATCCAAAAATAAATCCGGCCAAGGCCGCTACTACGGTTGATTGAAACAGTTTTCCTTTATTCATTGAAATAGTTTTATAAAAATTAAGTTATTTTAAAAGTGCTGCTGCTTTTATTAGGTCTTCAGGAGTATCAATTTCAACACCCATATATGCTGTTACAACCATTTTAATAGAAACGCCGTTTTCTAAATAACGCAAGCACTCTATTTTTTCAGCAGCCTCTAATGGAGACATGGGCCAGTTGGTAAAATTAAGTAGGGCTTGTTTTTTAAATGCGTACACGCCAATATGTTCATAATAAGTAATAGCAATATCAGTTGCTCTTGGATAAGGAATTACGCTGCGTGAAAAAAACAAAGCATTCATATTCTTGTCCACTGCCACTTTTACATAATTAGGGTCTTCAATTAATTGTGGATTGGTAAGCACTTGCATTAAAGAAGAAACTTGTACGGTTTCGTCAGCAAATACATCTATCACTTTTTGTAAGGGCTCTTTTTTTACAAAGGGTTCGTCGCCCTGTACGTTCACAATAATATCTATATCTAAATCTGCAATGGCTTCGGCAATCCGATCCGAACCACTTTCGTGGGAACGCTTGCTCATAATGGCTTTACCGCCGTTGTCAACAATTTCATTAAAAATAATTTCACTATCCGTAACAACATATACTTCATCAAACAATCCGGTAGCAACCGTATTGTCATACGTGTGTCTAATAACAGCTTTGTTTCCCAACATTTGCATTAGCTTGGCGGGAAATCTGGTTGCTGCATATCGCGCGGGAATAAATGCTCCTACTTTGCGCATAATTAATAATCTGATTTTATGTTTTTATCAAAAGGTGCTTTTAGCTGATATGCCAATGAGCCGTCTTTTGAATTGTCTAATACATCTAATCCATATACTATTTGATCCATTGGGGTGTAGTTATAGGTACCCAAAATACGATCCCAAAATGAAAATATATTTCCATAATTACTATCTGTTTGAGGACGTGTAATATGATGATGAATGCGGTGCATATTAGGGGATACTATTATTAAACCAAAAGTATAATCAAACCATTTTGGTACACGAATATTTGCATGATTAAATTGGGTAAGTACCACGCTTAAACTTTGATAAACCATTACCATCCAAATGGGGGTGCCCAATATTAACACCGCAAGAATCGCAAATAACGCTCTTACTACAGACTCTCCTGGGTGGTGACGATTTCCAGTAGTGGTATCTACCTGTGTGTCGGCATGATGTACCATATGAAATTTCCATAAAAATTTTACTTTATGTTCTATCATGTGCACCAAATACGCACCTATAAAATCTAAAAGCAACAAACCAACTATGGCTTCTACCCATGGTGACATTTTTACAATATTAAGCAGGCCAAAATTTTGTTGTACTGTCCAGTCACTTGCCTTTACCATAATAAGCGCAAAACCAAAATTGATCACAATGGTAGTAAATGTGAAAAATAAATTTATGCTTGCGTGTTTAAACTTATTATACTTGAAAGCAAATAGGGGCGCTGCAATTTCAATTAACCAAAAAAAAGTAATACCCCCCGCTAAAAGAAGAGCGCGATGTGTACTTGGAATGTTTTCAAAATAATTTTTAATGGTCTCAAGCATACATTTGTTTTTAGTTCATAAATGTAAATAAAAAACCCGATGTTCTTATACAGAAATCATCGGGCTTCGTTTGTTTTATAGGTACGGATTATCTAATCTATTTTCAGTCCGATTAATTATTCAACATCAACGGCATAACTAGCATCAACAAGTCTTCGCCCGGGGCTTGTTCTGAAGGTTTTATTAAACCCGCTTTGCTTGGTGTGGATAGCTCTAAATAAACATCGTCGGTATCCGCTGCATTCAGCATTTCTATTAAGAATTTTGCATTAAAGGCAATTTGAATGTCTTCACCTTGGTATTCACAACTCATGCGCTCATTCCCTTCAAAGCTAAAATCAATGTCTTGGGCAGCCATTTGTAATTCATTACCGGCAATATTTAAAGCTACTTGATTGGTACTCTTATTGCTAAATACATTTACGCGACGCAATGCATTTTGAAAGTCGTGCTTATTCACCGTTAATCGATAAGGATTATCAGATGGGATTACCACTTTATAATCAGGGAAGCGTGCATCAATTAATCGGCAAATTAATTGTGTAGATCCGTGATCCACGAAAAGGTGATTGTTGTTATAGCTTATGGTAATAGCATCGTCATTATCTGGCAATGCATTCTTTAATAAATTCAATGGTTTTTTAGGTACAATAAAACTTGCGTTTTGATTTGCTTTTGCATCGGTTCTTTTATAGCGAACCAGTCTATGTGCATCCGTTGCAACAAACTGAACACCGTCTTTTGATAATTCAAAAAATACACCCGTCATGGCAGGACGCAAATCGTCACCACTTACTGCAAACAAGGTTTTATTAATCGCAGTTAAAAGGCCGGTACTTGTCATCTTAAAGCCTGATGTATCATCGGCCGTAGGCTCTTTTGGAAAATTATCTGGATTCTCTCCCATCACCTTATATTTTCCATTATCGCTTGTGATTTCAACTGCAAAGTTTTTATCAATGTTAAAGGTTAGCGGCTGGTCGGCAATATTTTTTAAAGAATCAATTAAAATTTTTGCTGGAATACAAACGCGACCATTGGCCTTGCTCTCTACTTCCATTTGCACGCGCATCACGGTTTCCAAATCGGTAGCTACAATGTTTAATTTTTTATCTTCTATTTCGAATAAAAAATCTTCTAATATTGGCAATACGGTATTTGTATTAATAACACCAGAGATTTGTTGAAGATGTTTTAAAAGAGATGAAGAAGAAACAATAAATTTCATAGAATTTTTGTTGTTTGGCTTTTGTAAATATTCGGGTTTATAAACTAGGGCAAACCTAATGTAAAATGTTAAGATTAAAAAGCTATTTTAGCACTACTTATTGACATAGATGAAAAAAAACAGAGTCGGCAAAGAGCAAGCTATACTAAGCATTCGTCATTTTTGCGCCTATCAAGAAAGGGCCCAACAAGAGGTGAGAGATAAGCTTTATGAGTTGGGTATGACCAAGTCCGAAGTAGAAGAAATTTTATCCGATTTAATCTCTGAAAACTTCTTAAACGAAGAAAGATTTGCAACCTCTTTTGCAGGAGGACACTTTAGAATTAAAGGTTGGGGTAAATTGAAAATAAACCATGCCCTTTATCAAAAAAAAGTAAGTCCTTTTAATATCAAAATGGCATTAAAATGCATTGATGAAGATGATTATAGGGCTAAGTTATTAGACCTTGCCACCAAAAAATGGAATAGTCTAAAGGGGGAGCGGGGGCTTAGTAGAATGGCTAAAACACAGGCTTTTTTACACCAAAGGGGGTTTGAACCTGCGCTAATACAGCCTGTTTTACAAAAATTATACAAGCCTGGTGCTTAGGTATACATCTTGTAGGGTTTTTGTACCTTTAATACACATCCTAAAATCAACAAATTGTCATCACTTCATTTTACCATCATTCAGACTGCTTTATTTTGGGAAGACAAGGACGCTAACCTGGATATGCTTGCCCAAAAAATTAGAAACATTAGCGAGCCAACAGAAATTATTGTCTTGCCCGAAATGTTTAATACTGGTTTTAGTATGCAACCCGAAAAAATGGGAGAAACCATAGACGGGCCAACCGTCGATTGGATGCGCAGACTATCTGTAGAAAAAAAAGCCATCTTAACCGGCTCCTTAATTATTGAAGAAAACGGAAAATATTTTAATAGACTTATTTGGATGTTGCCAACTGGACAATTCGGGTTTTATGATAAGCGTCATTTGTTTGCCTTTGCGGGAGAAGATGAACAGTATACAGCAGGCAACAAGCGATTAATAGCCAGTGTAAAAGGTTGGAAAATAAATTTACAAATTTGTTATGATCTTCGTTTTCCTGTGTGGGCACGTCAACAACTAAATAATGCGGCCGAATCGGAAGATAATAACAAAGAGTATGATGTGTTATTGTATGTTGCCAATTGGCCAGAAAAAAGAAACCATGCTTGGAAAACTTTGTTAACCGCACGTGCTATCGAAAATCAATGTTTTACCATTGGAGTAAACCGCGTAGGTTTGGATGGAAATAATATTGCACACAGCGGAGACTCAATGGTGGTAGGGCCTTTAGGAGAAGTTTTGTATCACTGCGCACATGACGAAGATGTTTTTCACATTCGCTTACAAAAAGAAGAGGTAAATAACACACGTGTAAATTTCCCCTTTTGGAAAGACGCAGATGATTTTACTATTTTATAATTAATAGAAATTTATGATGTCAGAATTTTATGCAGCACAAGAATTGTTTACAGGAACCCATTGGATTTCAGAAGTAACAATTGAAGTAAACAATGGAAAAATTGTTGCCATTACAAAAGAAGGGTATGATCATAAAAATGCATTTCCTTTAATCGTACCCGCATTAATTGATTTACAAATTTACGGAGCAGATGGAAAATTATTGTCCGAATTCCCGGATGCAGATTGTATCCAAAAAACATATCAATATTGTTTAAAGGGTGGTGTTGCTTTTTTTCAACCTACGATTGCCTCTCAAACAAAAGAAATTATTTATAAGGCCATTGATGCCGTGAGAGATTATAAAACAAATGGTGGCAAGGGTTGTATAGGATTGCATATTGAGGGTCCTTGGATTAATGTTGCTAAAAAAGGTGCGCACCAAGAAAATATATTACACAGTCCTAGCCTACAAGAGGTGCAGGATATTTTACATTACGGGAAAGATTGGATTAGTATGATTACGGTGGCGCCAGAGGTTTGCACAACAGAAATTATTGATTTAATTCAATCTCACGGTATTGTCGTTTCTGCAGGGCATAGTAATGCAAGTTATGAAATGGCTACCGGCTATTTTAACCAAAACATTCGTGTTGCTACCCATTTGTTTAATGCCATGAGTGCTTTTCAACATAGGGCACCCGGAATGGTTGGCGCCTTGTTTAATCACAAGCGTGCCATGTGTAGTTTGGTTGCCGATGGACACCATGTAGATTTTAATGCGATAAAAATTGCTAAACAAATAATGGGAGAGCGCTTGTTTTGTATCACCGATGCCGTAACTACAACCACCACCGGTTTGTATCAACATGTTTTAAATGGAGATAAATACGAATCTCATGGAACTCTTAGTGGATCTGCTTTAACGCAAATTAAATCTATTAATAATTTAGTAAACGAAGTGGGTATTGACTTAGGCGAAGCCATTAAAATGTGTAGTGTGTATCCTGCAAAAGTAATGAACATGGAAGGCATGCGAGCGCATATTGAAGTAAATGAAAATGCCGATCTGCTTTGTTTAAGTGCAGATAGACAATTATTAAAAATGATAGTAAGCTAAATTTACAAAACGCTTATTTTGAAAATGCATTCCAACCTTGTGCATTAATGTCAAATACATTATTGCCTTTGGTAATTATTTTAGTGCCTTCTTCTTGGTCACACATGTATCCAATAACGCTAATGTCTTCTTGCATGGTGATTTTATCGTAGTCGGCTTGTTTCATGGTAAACAATAATTCATAATCCTCCCCACCATTTAATGCACAAACGGTTGGATCTAATCCAAACTTAAAAGCCGCCGCTTTCGTGGCTTCGTTCAATGGAATTTTTTCTTCGTATAATCTACAACCCAAATTGCTTTGTTTACAAATATGTAAGATGTCGCTGCTTAAACCATCGCTTACGTCCATCATGGCAGTTGGTGTAATTTCTTGTGCCGTTAAATAATCAATAATGTCTTTTCTGGCTTCTGGTTTTAGCAATCTACCCACTATATAATCTTCGTTTTCAAGCGTTGGTTGTACTTGTGGGTTTTCTAAAAATATTTTCTTTTCTCTTTCCATTAGTGTCAATCCTAAAAACGCAGCACCTAAATCACCAGACACACAAATTAAATCACCACTTTCTGCAGTACTTCGTTTTACAAATTTATCTGGGGCTACTTCACCAATGGCGGTTACAGAAATTACCAACCCTTTTTGAGAAGTAGAAGTATCTCCACCTATTAAATCCACGCCATATTTTTCACATGCAATTTGCACGCCTAAATAAAATTCTTCCAGCGCTTCTAAACTAAAACGATTGCTGAAAGCCAAGCTCATCGTGATTTGTGTGGGTTGTGCATTCATTGCATATATATCACTCAGGTTCACAATCACCGATTTATATCCCAAATGTTTTAGGGGCGTGTACATTAAATCAAAATGCACTCCTTCCACTAATAGATCGGTAGTAATTACAGTTTGTTTTCCAAAATGATCAATCACCGCAGCATCATCTCCAATGGATAAAATGGTAGAGGCGTTAAATGTTTCAAAATTTTCGGTTAGATGATCTATCAAACCAAACTCTCCTAGCTTTTCAATTTCTGTTCTTTCTTCCATACTATTTTTTATAAAGATCCGCCTTTCATTAAGGCTAATAATTGATCATGAATTTTTCCGTTGCTTGCAATAATACCTGGTTGGTAGGGATTAAATTTTTCTCCTTTTAAATCGGTTACCATTCCACCCGCTTCTTGCACCATTAAATAACCCGCAGCGCTATCCCAGGCTTGTAACTTGTGCTCATAAAAACCATCAAATCTTCCGGCAGCCGTCCAACATAAGTCCAAGGCCGCACTACCAAGCCTTCTTACAGGAATAGATTTTCGAATTAATTTTTCAAAAATTTCCAATGGGCCGTTGGGGGTATCTAAATATTGATATGGAAATCCGGTCACCAAACAGCTGGTTAATAAATTATCTTTATCGCTTACCCTAATTGGGTTCTCGTTTAGTGTTGCGCCCTTTCCTTTTTCTGCAAAAAATAATTCGTTCATAAAGGGATTAAACACAGCACCCATAATCATCTCCCCATCTTGTTCAACACCAATGCTCACACAGCAAATGGGAATGCCGTTTGCAAAATTAATGGTGCCGTCAATGGGATCAATAATCCATTTAATATTTGAATTGGTATGTACCGATCCTGTTTCCTCGCTCAAAATAAAATGGTCGGGGTGTTTGTCCTGAATTATTTTAATAATTGCCTTTTCTGAAGCGTGGTCTGCCTCTGTTACCAAGTCGTTTATGCTTTCCTTGCTTGAGATGGTAAAGCTTCCATTAAAATAGCGTCTAAGCTCTGCAGCACCTGCATCCATAGCCCTTAAAAGCGTGTTTTTTATCATAATGCAAAAGTAACTTCGTTTGGTGGAATAACATTCCTATTTTTGCATATAATCTTAAAAACCAAAAACCCGAATTTGTAGATGCCGATTTTCGAGATTAACTTGCCAAAAAATTTAAATAAAGCTTTGGGAATTCCACAAAGAAGCCCCCAAAGATCACAATTACGTGTGCTAAAGAAACTTTTACGCCGCGCACGTTATACTGCTTTTGGTCAAAAGTTTGTTTTTGAACAAATTTTACAAAGTAGGCGCGTTGGAAAAATGTTTCAAGAAAACGTTCCCGTTTACACGTATAATAAAATTTACAAAGACTGGTGGCATAAATCACTTGAAGGTGAGGTGGACATTTGCTGGCCTGGGAAAATAAAATATTTTGCACTAAGTAGTGGAACCAGCGAATCTGCAAGTAAATACATTCCTGTTACCAACGACTTATTAAGGGGCAATAAGGTAATTATGATAAAACAGCTTATTAGCTTGTTTAATTATAAAGACGTTCCGCTGGCAAGCATTGGAAAGGGGTGGCTTACGCTAGGGGGCAGTACCGATTTACAACAAGGACCTGGTTATTATGCAGGTGACTTAAGTGGTATTACTGCTAAAAAAGCACCTTTTTGGTTTCAACCTTTTTATAAGCCAGGTAAAAAAATAGCAAAAGAAAAAGATTGGAATAAAAAATTAAAAGAAATTGTCGAAAAAGCACCCGAGTGGGATATTGGCTTTATTGTTGGCGTTCCGGCTTGGATACAAATGTGTATCGAAATGGTCATTGAGCGTTATAAGCTTAATAACATTCACGAAATGTGGCCCAACCTCGCTTTTTTTGTACACGGTGGAGTAAGTTTTGAACCCTATAAATTAGGTTTTGAAAAACTTTTGGGGAAGCCAATTACCTATATAGAAACCTATTTAGCGAGTGAGGGTTTCTTGGCCTGGCAGGATAAACAAAACAGTGTTGGTATGCGCTTGTCCTTTAATCAACATATCTTTTTTGAATTTGTTCCTTTTAATGAAAATAATTTTGATGACAACGGAGACATTGTAGAAAATCCAGAAGCGCTAATGATTCACGAAATTGAAGAAGGCAAAGATTATGCAATCTTGATAAGTACGGTTGCTGGGGCTTGGAGATATTTGATAGGTGACACCGTTCGTTTTATTGATAAAGAAAGGGCAGAAATTATCATTACGGGTAGAACAAAACATTTTTTAAGTTTGGTGGGAGAGCATCTTAGTGTAGACAATATGAATAAAGCAATTCAATTGGCTGGAGAATCCCTGGGTGTTTCAATTCCCGAATATTGCGTTGCGGGCGAACCGGCAGGCAGTTTTTTTGCACACCATTGGTATGTAGCCTGCGATGGCGTTGTGGATGAAAAATTATTAATGCAAAAAATTGATGAGCATTTAGTTTTTCTTAACGACGACTATGCGGTTGAAAGAAAAAGCGCCTTAAAAGAGGTTCGACTAACTGTTTTGTCAGATAATACATTTTTATCTTTTATGGAAAGCAAGGGAAAAGTGGGAGGACAACATAAATTTCCTAGGGTTTTAAAAGGAGATCTTTTAAAAGACTGGAAACTTTTTATTTCAAAATAATATCATGATTGCACCCATTGCTAAGGGCTTGTTGCTTGGAATTATTTTAAGCATTTCTATTGGCCCGGTTATTTTTGCAATTCTTAAACAAAGCTTAACGAATGGACACAAAGCAGGATACGCTTTTGTGGCGGGCGTTTCAGCTAGTGATGTTTCATTATTAATAGTATGTAATGTTTTCACCGAGCTTTTTACATTGGTGTTATCTCACAAGGCACTGGTTGCAATGGTGGGTGCGGGTTTTTTATTATTAATGGGTTTATACACCTTGTTGTTTAAAAAAATAAAGCTTGAAAGTGTATTGGAAGATAAAAACAAACAAATGAGTAGAAGAAATTTAGTGGGGATTTTTATGGGAGGATATTTAATGAATACGCTAAATCCCAATGTTTTTTTATTCTGGTTTGCATGGACCGCCGCAATTGGATCAAGTGCCTCAGAAACCAACAACCCTATTTTGTATAAAATATTGGTATTTGGTTCCTGTCTTTTGTTTGTATTAATTTCGGACCTTGCCAAGGTTTTTTTGGCCGGCGCCTTAAGACCTCGCTTAACCGAAAAAACGCTTATTTGGGTAAATCGGATTTCTGGGATGATTATTTTATTTTTTAGTGCCGCTCTTTTTTATAGTGCACTTTACTATTAAGCTTTTTTTGGGGGGGGCAGATTGTTTGTTATAAACTGTTGATTAGATTATAAAGATTTGTTCGTAAATTTAATTGTGAAAAAATTAGTCTTTGTTTTTGTTTTGCTGTTCTTGAGTTTTGGGGCATCTTTTGCTCAGGGAGGTAAGTTATTGGCCTTGAAGGACAGGGGTATAATTGTACGCTCCTTTACAAGTGGAAGTTATATTAAACTTCAAGTGATAAACCACCAGTGGATCACGGGCTATATTGATTGGGTGAAACCCGACACTATACAAATAAAACAATTTGTATTACAGACAGCAGTAACCGCTTTTGGTACTTATGGAGAAGACACCTTAAAACTAGGTCCACTAAAATTTCACGTGAATGAAATAATTGGTTTTGCTCAAGAAAAAGGACACTACACCAGCGTATTTACAAACGGTGCGTTGTTGCAGGTAGCCGGCCCCCTTTATGCTGGATTAAACATTTCAAATTCTTTAATTAAAAAAGAGGCTGTTTTTAGCAATCGAAACCTTCCTCAAATTGCAGGTGGAATTGTTGCGTGGTTTATTGGCAAGTGGCAGTCGCGCGCACATCCAAACTATCGACCTATTGGAAAGCGATTTAGTGTTGAAATAATTTAATTTCCTTTTGTTATTTTTTCTATCAGCGCAATGGCGTTTTGGGTTCTTTGTTCTCCTGTTCCACTTACAATTCCCCAGGGTGTTTTTTGATTAATAAGTAGCTCCTTGTAAATAGTAAATAACTCTTTACGCGGCGCTTCGTTTGGATATTCGCGCATTTCGTCTGCAGTCCACGGTAAATCAATATCGCACAATAAGTAAGCATCGTACCCCCTTTCGTTTATTTTTTCTAAAATAAATGGGTGGCAGTTATTAAACACATATTCACACCACACTTTCATCACATACATATCGGTGTCAATTATTAACAAGTCGCTTGCCTTTTCCACATGGGCGTCTTCTCCGGAAAGCTGTCCCTTAGCAATGGTTAATAAGTCTTCGTATGAATATTTGGTTCCATTTTCATTTAAAAATTGGCGCGCGTATTCGGGACACCAAACAGTATTATAATATTTGGCAAGCGCTTCACATAGTGTAGATTTTCCGGTTGACTCCGGACCAAGTATTACAATTTTTTTAAGCTGCTTCATTTTCAAAATTCAGGTTTTATTTTATCGATGTTGGCTCGCTTTCTTTTTCCAAGATTGTAATCCTGCTATGGCCAAAATTAACAATATTAAAAACTGAACA